>JBEKCP010000160.1:0-10023 GCA_050014815.1 Thermoguttaceae bacterium
GGACGCTCCGCGTCCCCGACCGGGCGCCTCTGTGATCGCGGCGATGCGCCCACGGGGAAGGGCCGCGGGAGCGGCCCTCCAGTGCGTTCCCACGGGGGACCGTGGGAACGAGAAACGGGGGACCGTGGGAACGAGAAACGGGGGACCGTGGGAACGAGGAGAATCGGCCGGCTACATGGTCCGTTGACTCCGTTTCCAGGGGCCGCTAGAATCTTGTGAAGAGTGCCCACTTTCACGAACCGGGCTGGATTCCCATGAAGTGCCAACAGTGCGATCGGCCGGCGACCTTCCACATCACGGAGTTGACGGGCGGGAAGCCCCAGGAGTTGCACCTCTGCGAGGACCACGCGCGGCAGTACCTGACGTCGTCCTCCGGCGAGCCGGTCGGGCCCGGCGGCATGGCGGCCGCGTTGGCGCAGCAGGTGCAGCAGATGGCCATCGGGCAGACGGCCGAGGAGCTTGCCCGGCTGGATCAGCAGGCCTGCCCGGTCTGCGGCATCACGTTCTTCGAGTTCCGCAGCCAGGGCCGCTTGGGCTGCCCCCACGACTACGTCGCCTTCCAGGCCCAGTTGGAACCGCTGATCCTGAACGTCCACGGCGAATCGGAGCATTGCGGGAAACGGCCCCGCCGCGCACCGGCCGCCAGCGAGAAGCGGACGCAGTTGATCCGCCTCCGCCGCGAGATGAAAGAGGCCATCGAGAGCGAGCACTACGAGCGGGCCTCCCAACTCCGCGACGAGATCCACCGCACCGAGACCGAACCTTAGGAATACCGCCTTGGACTTGAACGAACTGGCACAAACCAGCGGCGAATGGCTTCGCGGGAACGGGCCGGAAGCCGACATCGTCATCAGCAGCCGCGTCCGCCTCGCCCGAAACCTCGCGGAGTTCCCGTTCATCACCCGCGCCGCGCCGCAGGACCGCCTTGCGATCGAGCGATTGCTGCGGGACGCCATCCTCGCGGCCAACAGCTCCGGCGAGCTGCTCTACGTGGCCGTCGACGAGTTGGAGGGGGTGGACCGCCAGTTCCTCGTCGAGCGGCACCTGATCAGCCGCGAGCACGCCGAGGCCCAGGGCCGCCGCGCCGTGGCCATCGACCGCGCCGAGAAGTTCAGCCTCATGATCAACGAGGAAGACCACCTGCGGATCCAGGTCCTCCAGAGCGGTTTCAACCTGGGGGCCGTCTGGGAGCAGATCAACGGCATCGACGACTCCATCGAAGAGCGCGTCACCTACGCCTTCCACGAACGGTTGGGATACCTGACGGCCTGCCCCACCAACGTCGGCACGGGAATGCGCGTCAGCGTCATGCTCCACCTGCCGGCCCTGGTCATCACGCGGCAGATCGAGAAGGTCTTCCGCAGCCTGCAGAAGATCAGCCTGGCGGTCCGCGGCCTTTACGGCGAGGGCTCCCAGGCCACCGGCGACTTCTACCAGATCAGCAACCAGGTCACGCTGGGGCGCTCCGAGCAGGACCTGGTCCAGCAGGTCCAGGACATCGTGCCGGTGATCGTCGATTACGAGCGGCAGGCCCGGCAATTCCTCATCAAGGAAAGCCACGAGAACCTGCACGACCGGGTGAGCCGCGCCTACGGCATCCTGCGGACCGCCCAGACGATCAGCTCCGAAGAGACGATGCACCTGTTGTCGAGCGTCCGGATGGGAGTGAACCTGGGCCTGATCCAGGACCTGCAGATCGGCGACATCAACGACCTCTTTATCCGCACGCAGCCGGCCCACCTCCAGAAGCTCGCCGGCGGGGAGCTCGGCAGCACGGACCGCAACATCGAGCGGGCCAAGTATCTCCGCGACTATCTCAACCGCGGCGACGGCGCCCGCCGGGCGGAAAAAAACTAGTGGAGCGACGTAATGGCGACATCCCAGCTACCCCCGGAAATCCGGAACATGCCGCTCTCCGAACGCCTGGATCTTGTGGAACAGATTTGGGACAGCATTTTGGAGGATGAGCGGCAGTTCCAGTTGACCGACGCGCAAAAGGCCGAACTGGACCGGAGACTGGCTCTGCATGAGTCGTCGCCAGGTCGCGGCGATTCCTGGGAAACGGTTAGGGCACGGCTGCTGGGCGAGTAATGATATTCCACGGACATCGGGACCCCGAAGCGTGGCAGTCGCGGGTTCGTTGAAGTCAGGAGACGGTCGGAGTTGATGAAGACGGAATCACAAGGGGTTCTCCAATCGGCGATGGCGTTGCCCGACTCGGATCGCGCGGAGATCGCCGCGTCGCTGATCCGCAGTCTGGATGCGGAAACCGACGATGACGTTGACGCGGCTTGGGCTGCCGAGATTCAGCGGCGCATCGAATCGATCGACCAGGGCAGCGTGAAACTCATTCCGTGGGACGAGGTTATGCGCGACATGCGTTACCGCGGATCGCATTGAAATCGTCGCCGTCGCGCACGGACGGCGGAGGCCGGGATACTGGAAAGGTCGGTTGGAATCGGAGTAACTGACAGCGGCCAAGGAGCCCCACCCATGGAATCACCCCGCAGTAGCGATACTTTTGCCAGGCCCGCGCGGCGAAGTGCCCGCGCGGCGCTGATGGTGCTGCTATGCACCTTGCCGTTCCTCGGCTCCACCCCGGGCGGGCCAGGCACCGTCCTGATCCCGGAGCTTAGCCAGCGAATCAACGCCTTCAGCCTCGATCTGCTGAAGCGCCACGCGCGGTCGGCCCAGGCGGCCCCCAACGCGGTGCTCTCGCCCCAGGGCATCTTCCAGGCATTGGCGCTTTCCTACCTCGCCAGCGGCGGCGAGACACGCAAAGAGTTGGCGGACGTAATGCACTTTCCCGAGGACAACGATCGCTTAACCCGCGACCTCGGTCAGATTCGCGGCCAGATCGAGTCGGCCGCAAAGGACAAGCGAATCGAGGTAAGTGTCGCCAACTCCGCCTGGCTTGACGGCACGTACGCGGAATTCCGGAAGAGCTACACGGACCGCCTGGAAAAGTCGCTCGGCGTATCCCTTCGCAAGGCAAGTTTCGGCCGCGCGGGCGAAGCGAGTGGCGAGATCAACCGCTGGGTCGCGCGCGAGACCCGCGGCCGAATCAAGCAGGTGATAGGAGCCGAGGACCTCCGGTCGCGGAGCGGAATGGGTGTGGTGAACGAGCCTGGCCTGGTGATCGTCAACGCCGTCTACTTCAAGGCGGACTGGGGCAGCCGCTTCGAAGCGGACGGCACGCGCGACCTGCCGTTCCACCTCGACCGCTCGCGGACCCAAACCGTGCCGACCATGCACCAGGAGTCGATTCTGCTCCACGCAGCCGACGACCAGTTCCAGTTCCTTGAGATTCCATACGTTGACAAGCGGTTCTCGATGTACATCCTCCTGCCGCGGGAAATCCTGCCCTTGCAAAAGCTCGTTGAACCGCTTTCGGAGGAGAGGATCACGAACCTCAAGCGGGGCGCCGCGCCCTGCGAGGTCGACGTCCTGTTTCCGAAATTCGAGTTCCGCACGCATCTGGACGTGAAGGGCGCGCTGGGCGAAATGGGCGTGAAGGCCGCCTTCGACAGCGGCAAGGCCGACTTCGACCGGATGATCGTCAAGAAGATCGACGCCTATCGGGTCTATCTCAGCGACGTCTTTCACGACGCCTTCATCGAGGTCCACGAGAAGGGTACGACCGCCGCAGCGGCCACGACCTCGGTACACTTCTCGTTCGGTTGCAGCGCGGCTCCGTCGATGCACCCCCCAAAGGTGGATTTCCACGCCGACCGCCCCTTTGTGTTCGCCATCGTCCACAACGAGAGCCGCAGCGTGCTTTTTGCCGGATGGATCACCGACCCGAAAGCATTGGCGGGCAACGCGGCGAACAGCGAAGAGGGCAACCGTTAACGCCGCACCGCGCCCGATGATGCTCCTCCGCAAGGTGAACGGCGCGTGGTGTGTCACCGAAGAAACGCCCGAGGCACCGGGAAACTGAGGAGCGAAACCATGGAAGCCCCTCGTCTCCCGCAGGAGATCCGGAACCTGCCGCTCTCCGAACGCCTGGATCTTGTGGAACAGATTTGGGACAGCATTTTGGAGGATGAGCGGCAGTTCCAGTTGACTGACGCGCAAAAGGCCGAACTGGACCGGAGACTGGCTGCGCGTGAGTCGTCGCCAGGTCGAGGCGACTCCTGGGGAACGGTTATGGCGCGGCTGCTGGGTGAGCCTGGACACATTGCCCCCCGTCGCGTAGCGACGCTGTGATGGTAGCCGTGGGTTTCAACCCACGGGCCCAGGAGGCAGGCGCAACGATTGCGTCGCGTAGCGACGCCTGATGTTTCAACCGTCGCTATGCGACGAAGGCATGGTGGTGCGACGATAACGGCGGGTTGAAACCCGCCGCTACCATCATCGCGTCGCTACGCGACGGATGATTGCTGGGCAGCCGCTAACGGGCCGCACCGGGCCCCATCTTCCGCCGCACCGCCTGCACCACGTCGGGGGGCAGGAACCGGGCGAGCTCCTCGTCCGTGGCCACCGAGGCGATCTGCTTGATCAGCGAACTGGAAACGTGCGCCAACTCCCCGTCGGCGATCATGAAAAGCGTCTCCACGTCGGGCGCAAGACGGCGGTTGGCCATCATCATCGTCAACTCGGCCGCGATGTCGGTGATCGGGCGGACGCCCCGGACCATGATCCGCGCCCCGCACTCCCGCACGAAATCGACCGCCAGTCCGCGGAACGTCCGGATCTCGACGTTCTTCAGGTGGGCAGTCGCCCGAGAGATCAGCTCCACCCGCTCCTCGGACGAGAACATCGTGTGCTTGTCGATGTTGATGCCCACACCGATGATCAGGGGCGAGAAGAGGCGGCTTGCCCGCTCCATCACGTTGAGGTGTCCCAGCGTGACCGGATCGAAGGAACCGGGATAGACGGCCGCGTGCGAGGGGGACGGCTCCATGAGACTTGACTCCTGCCGAGGGGTGGGCAAATCCGAAATCGGAAACTCGAAATCCGAAACAAATCCAAATCACCGAAATTCGCAATGACCGAAACATCGGCGCCGCAGCGCCTCGCGTGGCCGCTCGATTGCCTGGGTTGGAGCATTTGTGCTTCTGTATTTGGATTTGTTTCGTATTTCGGATTTCGTGTTTCGGATTTCGTGTTTCGTCGCGCGGTTACCTCCGCGCCAACTCGAGCGCGTCGATCAGGCGATCGACGTCCGAGGCGTCGTTGTAGGCGTGGGGGCTGATCCGCAGCCGCCCGGCGCGGGAACTGAGGATGACCTGCCGCTGGAGACACGCCTTTCGGGCGGCGTCCGGCTCGCAGCCGGGCAACTCGAAGGAAACGATCCCGCTCCGGCGCCGCCCTCGGCGGTCGCTCCGCACGATCGCCCCGATTTCCTCCAGTCGCCGGCAGGCCAGGTCGGTCACCTCGAGCACTTGCTGGGAGATCGCCTCCGCGCCGAACCGTTCCAGCAGCTCCAGGCTCGCCCCCAACGACAAGACTCCGGCGACGTTCCAGGAGCCCCCCTCGTATCGCATGGCCGTGTCTCGCAGCACGAGCTCGATCCGGCTGAAGTCGTGCGAGTGGACCACGCTATGCCAGCCCACGCCCAGCGGCCGGAGCCGCGGAAGATGCTCGCGGCGAAGGAAGAAGATCCCCGCCCCTTCCGGCCCCAGGAGCCATTTGTGGCCGTCGGCCGCCAGGAAGTCGATCGGCGTGCGGCGGACATCCAGCGGAAAGACCCCGAGCGCCTGGATCGCGTCGAGAAACAAGAGGGCCCCCCGCCGGTGGACCGCCTCGGCCAACTCGTCCAATTCCTGCCGCCAACCGCTGGAGTAGGAAACCCAACTGACGCTGACGATCCGGGTCCGGGCGTCGCAGGCGGCCAGCAACCGCTCGACGGGCATGCGGCCTTCGTCCGCCGGCACCCGCCGGGTCTCCACTCCCTGTGGGGCCAGGTTCATCCACGGGTAGGCATTGGTGGGGAACTCGTTGTCGGGCACGACGACGTTGTCGCCGGGCCGCCATGGGAATCCTTCGGCGACCAGGCTGATGCCGGCCGTCGTATTGGCGACGAAGGCGATTTCCTCCGGCCCCGCCCCGATCAACCGGGCGGCGCGGACGCGGGTCTCCTCCACCTGGCGTTTCCAGTCGCCGTAGGAGGCGGCGCCGTTGGCCGCGGCATCCTCGGACCAGCGGGCCAGCGCCGCCTGGGCCGGACCGCTCAGCGGCGCCACCGCCGCATGATCGAGATACGCCCAGCGGCGGGCCACCGGCATCGCCCGGCGGAACTCGGCCAAATCGGCCCCCCCGCAGGTCGGGACTTCCTCTCGTGCAGTCAACGTTGCACTCCTCGGGACTTGGAAAAACAATAGAGGTGGTGAAACCGCCGACCTCTGATTATACTAAGAAATCATCTCAAGGGGACGTTATGCCCAAAGCCTTGTGCATTTCCGGCGCGGTCGTCGCCGTGTTGCTGGTGTTGTTGTTCGGAGTCGATCTGGCCGTCGGGTTCCCCTTTGCCAGGGTGAGCATCCTGATGGACGCGGGGGCGGTGTTGTGCGCGGCGATCCTCGGGTTCCTCGGCTGGACGACCCTCCGGCAGCAACGCAAGTAGGACCTCGGAAGGCAGTCCCCCTGCGAAACGCCCGCGGGCCTGATACAATATATAAGCATGGCACCGCAAGAGCCCCCTGAACCATCCGAACAGCCCGGCAAGCGGGAGCCCCTCTCGCCGAGGGCGCGAAAGCGGCTCCAGAAATGCTTCGAGGTCGCCAGTAAACAGACCGGCCAGGACAACTACGACTACGCCACGGAACTGTTCTCCCAATGCGTTCTGGGCGACCCGGGCAATCCGCTCTACGTCCAGAACTTCGTCGGCAATCTCCAGCGGAAGTACGGCAACAACAAGAAGGGCGGCTCGCTGGCACAATTCAAGGAGCGAGGGGCGCGGAGCGCCGTCAAGAAGGCGCTGGGCCAAAGCAACTGGGACGAGGCCATCAAGAACGGCGTCGCGATCCTGAAGATCAATCCCTGGGACGTGCCCACGCTGACCGCCATGGCCACCGCCTCGGGCTCCATCGCCGCCGAGGGCGAGGGGGGCGTCTATGCCGGTTACGCCGACTGCGAGCTCTTCTATCTGAAGTGCGCCGTCGAGGCCACCCCCAACGACCCGGAAGTCTGCCAACAACTGGGTACCGCCCTGGGCAAACGCGGGCGGTTCGACGAGGCCATCGCCTTCTTGCACCGCGCCGAAAAGGCCAGGCCGGACGACGAGGAGATCAAGCGCGCCATCGCCAGGCTGGCCGTCGAAAAGACGATTTCCCAGGGCAAATGGGACGAGGAGGGAAGGAACCGGCCTTCGGGCGGAAAGTCGGCCCCCGGCCAGCCGGCCGACGATAGCCTGACCCCTGAACAACGCCTCAAGAACCGCGTCGCTCGCCAGCCCGACGACATGTCCGGCTACCACGAGTTGGCCCAGTTCTACCTGATGGCCGATCGCTACCCGGAGGCCGAGGAAGTCTACGCCCAGGCCCTGAAGGTCTCCGACGACCCCAACATCCGCGAGACGCTCGAAGACATCCAGATCCGCGGGCTCCGCGTCCGCATGGTGGCAGCCGACAAGCGGTTCAAAGAGAGCCGCGACCCCGCCGACAAGGCCGAGTTCGAACGCATCCGGACCGAAATGTACAACAAGGAGTTGGCCCTCTACCAGTCCCGGTGCGTGCGATTCCCCAACAAGCTCGACTACCGCTACGAGCTGGCCATCCGCCATAAGAACTTGGGGGGGTATAACGAGGCGATTCGGGAACTCCAGGTCGCCCGGAACGACCCCCGCAATAAGGGCCGATGCCTCCTGGCCCTCGGGGAATGCTTCCAGAATATCAGGCAGTTGCCGCTGGCGATGCGGCAGTACGAGGCAGCCATCCAGGAAATCCCCGACCGCGATACCGACAACAAGAAGAAGGCCCTTTACCGCGCCGGGAAACTCTCGTTCCAAACGGACGATCTCGCCACGGCGGAACGCCATCTGACGACCCTGGCGGCCATGGACTATGCCTACCGGGACGTTGCGGACCTACTGGACAAGATCGCCAAGAGACGTAATGATGAAGAGCTTGGCGGACAGAGACCTCCAGACTAGTATTAGTATTCGACACCACCCTAACGACGGTAGCCATGCCACAAACCAACAGTGCCAAGAAGCGGCTTCGCCAGAATATCCTGCGTCGCGAGCGGAACCGCTCGGTGAAGCGTTCGCTCCGTACCCAGGTCCGGAAGGTGAGCGAGGCAGTCCAAGCCCAAGACGTCGCCAAGGCCGAGACCGAGTTGCGGTCGGCCGCCCAGAAGCTGGACCGTGCGGCTGCCCATAAGATCATCCACCGCAACGCCGCCGCGCGGACCAAGTCGCGACTGTCCGCGAGGATCAAGGCCCTCAAGGCCCCCGCCGCGAAACCGGTTTGACGGCAAGTGTGCCACTGCTTGCTTGCAAGCAGTGTGGCGCAACCGGTTGTTCATGCACTGCTTGCAAGCAAGCAGTGGCACAAGCCGCAAGCAGCGGCTCAGAACTCCACGTCCGCGGCGTCGAAGATCGGTCCCTCGACGCAGATTCGCCGGTAGTCCCATTGCCCCGACGCGTCGCGGATCTTCGCCACGCAGCTAAAGCAGATGCCGATCCCGCAGGCCATGGGGCTCTCCAGCGAGACCTGGCAGGGCACGCCGAGCCGCCGGGCAAGCTCCGCCGTGGCCGCCAGCATCCGCTCGGGGCCGCAGGCCACCACCCGGCACGGCAGGGTCGAGGTCCCGACGACCAACCGCACCAGGTCCGTCACCGGTCCGCAGTGGCCCATCGAGCCGTCGTCGGTGCTCAGGTGGACCTCGACCCCGGCGCGGCGGAAATCGTCCACGCACGCCAGGTACTCGGCGGTGCGGGCGCCGTAGCAGAGGGTCACTTGCCGGGCGCGGGGAACCTCGCGCGGCGGGTCGCCGTACTGCCGTTGGCCAAGGGACTCCCGGGCCAGCGCCAGAAAGGGCGTCTGCCCGATGCCCCCGGCGGCCATCACCAGGTGGTCCGTCCGGGTCGGCGGAAAGCCGTTGCCCAGCGGGCCCCAGACCTCCAGCCGGGTGTCCTGGGCGAGCGCACAGAGCCGCCGGGTCATCTTGCCGACGGCCTGGTAGACGATGGCCAGGCTGTCGGGCTCGCCGGCTCCGGCCGGCAACACGTCGTACATCGCCAGCGGGCGACCCAGGAGCGGATCGTTCTGCCCGGCCAATCGCACCATCACGAACTGCCCCGGCAGGATCCGCCGCGCGATCTCCGGACAGCGGAAGGTCACTCGGTACGTGTCCCGCGCCACCGGAACATTCTCCAGGATCGGGACCGTTTCTTGCCACGCGTAATTGCCGCTGGCCGCCGACTGCCGTGGGTCACCCATGGTCCGCTTCCTCCGTCGCGTGGCGCAACTGGCGGACTTCTTCGGGCCCGAGGGGGCGGGACGCGCCCGGCGGCAGCCGTCCCAATTGGATTGGTCCCACGGCCGTCCGCACCAGCCGCAGGACCTTGTGCCCCACGCGGGCCAAGAGCCGCCGGATCTCGCGGTTGCGCCCCTCCCGCAGGACCATCTCCAGCCACGTGCTCTCCTTCTGGTGCGAGCATATCTCGACCTGCTCGGCCCGGGCCCAGCCCTCCGCCAGGCGGACTCCGCGGCAGAGTCCTTCAAGCACCTCTCGCGACGGCCGGCCGGCCACTTGGACCCGGTAGGTCTTGCTGACCCCGTAGCGGGGATGGGTCAGCCGGTTGGCCAGGTCCCCGTCGTTGGTGACCAGGATCAGTCCCTCGCTGGTGAGGTCCAGCCGTCCGATGGCGAACAAGCGGCCCCCGCGGGCGGGGACCAGGTCGACGACGCGGGGCCGCCCCGAAGGGTCCCAGTTCGTCGACACCACGCCCTTGGGCTTGTGGACCGCATAGTAGAACCGGCGGCCGGCGGCCAGCGACTGGCCGTCCACGCGGACCTCCTGCCGGGCCGGATCGACCCGGGTGCCCAGTTGCGCGACCACTTTCCGGTCGACCTC
>JBEKCP010000161.1:0-9969 GCA_050014815.1 Thermoguttaceae bacterium
CAACAGTGCGGCCTGGTCCTCGGGGCTCGCCAGTTTGCGGGCGGCCTCCCGGTCCTTGTCGGTCAACATGCGGAAATAGCCGCCGTCGTGGGCCACCACGACGTCGCCCGAGCGGAGCGGGCAGATGTTGATCGGTTGCCAGAAGTACTCGTGGAATCTCCCTTTCAGGCGGCCGCAAATTCGGAACTTGTCGTAGATCTGCTGCCAGCCCTCCAGGTAGGTGCCGTTTTCGAGCGTTTTGAGATCGGCCGAGAATCGCAGCACGCACGGCGCGCCGAGCCGTCCCAACCCCGGCCGCCCGGCCAGCGAATCCGTCGCGCCCGCCGGAAAGCCGTTGGCCTCCAGCATCTTCCCTTCTTGGATCAGTTTCTGTTCGGTGCGGAGGGGATACGCGGTCATCAGGCCTTTGCGCTCCGCGAGCAGCGGTTCCAGCGCATCGTAGGCGTAGCCGCCCACGTACACGCCCTTGTCGGCGACGGCAACGGCGGTGGCGTGCAGGATGCCCTTGCCGAACTCCGCGTAGGCGAGAACCTTCGATGCGTCCGGCGAGAGCTTCAACACGAAACCGCAGCCGCAGAGCGGCTCCGCGGCGGGGCCTCCGAATGCGACCGGCGCCACGCCGCCGGGCAACTGGCGGATCGGCGCCCCGGCGTTGCCGGCGAGGTATAGACAACCGTCCGGCCCGGCCGCGGCGCCCTCGAAGTCGTCGTTTTCGGACGTTCCGAAGTACGAGGCCTTCACGAGTTCCAAGGGGGGTTTGGGATCCCCTTCGAGAATCCCTTTCCCGGGCCGGGCGGCGCCGGAAACCGCGCCTGTCACGGCAACCTTGTTCCACGTGCCGGAATAGGTTCCGGAGAGTTTGGCGCCGTCAATCGCAATGTCCAAGGTCAGCGTACCCGGCGATTTCCCGGCGCCGTTCACGACGGCGCGGATGCTGCGGCCGTCGATGGTGCCGCCGACCGCCACCTTCACGTCGGGCGGATCGACGGCAGTCACCCCCTGGACGGCGCCCAGCGCCGTGATCAGCCGCATGGCGAGCGGCTTCCCGTCCTTCAGCAATCCTTCGACGCTGAGCGACAGCTCCGCGCAGCCCGGATCGATCGTGCCGGACTGGCCCGCCAACGACGCCAAGGCAAGCCCATTCAAGATCAACGCCGCCGAGAGAAATCCACGAAAATGCCTGTCCATGCTACTGCCTCGTATTGGTTAGAGTTCATCTTCCGGCCGACGGGCCCGGCAACTCATAACAATACACGCGCGCGTCCTTCTCGTCCAGGGACGGCAGCAATCGTTTGAAACGCCCGCCAAGAAAGCTTGCCACACCCGGCCGGTCGTCGATCTTGGAAAATCGCCGGAATCCGGGTATAATGAACTCGCTCGGCACAACCTCGTGCGCCCGCCCTGCCACCCATGCCCACCGCTATGCAGACCCTCATGATCCCGCCGCTTCGGACCGCGCTGGTCGGATTCTGTCTTGTGCTGGCCGCCACGGCCGCATGGGGCGGGCCGCCCGTGGACGTGCGGGCCGCCGGCGCCAAGGGCGACGGCGCGGCCGACGACCAGGCCGCGATCCAGGGCTCGATCGACGCCGCGGCCCGATCGGGCGGCGTCGTCCATCTTCCCGCCGGCAAGTATCTGGTGCGAACGATCTCGCTCGGCAGCAACGCGACTCTCGACCTGGCCGCCGGGGTCACGCTCATCGGCCATATCCGGATTCACGACGTCTCCGGTGCGGCCATTATCGGCCACGATCGAAAGACCTCGCTGATCCTGGGCCGCATCAGCATTCGCCGCAGCCGCGGCGTCCGCATGCGGGACTTCAGCCAGGAGTATTTCAGCGGCCAGGGCTATGACGGCTGCTCGGACGTCGAGCTCCGCGGCGTCACCATCCGCCAGCCGCCGCAGCGGAGCGGCCGGGGATCAGCCATCTGGTTCGGCGATTGCACGGACGTCGTCGTCTCGCAGTGCGATTTCTCCTCCTGCGACGACGTCTTTTGCCTGAAGCGATCCGGCGAGAACATCCATCTCCAGGACAGCGTCCTGACGGGCCACCTGGCCGCGCCGTACAAGATCGGCACGGAGACCGACGGCGATTTCCGCAACATCTCGATGACCCGCTCGACGATCCGGAACTCCGACCGGGGCGCCGTCAGCATCGAGTCGGTCGACGGCTCGCACATCGACGGCGTTTTCATCTCGGACATTCGCATGACGAACGTCGCCGCGCCGCTGTTCATCCGGCTGGGCGACCGCGACCGCTATGGCCGCGGGACGGCGGGCTCCATCCGCAACATTTCGCTCCACGGCATCGAGGCCACGTGCCGCGACAAGGACGAGGGCATCGGCTCGGCCATCGCCGGCCTGCCGGGTCATCCGGTCGAGAACGTCACCCTCACCCGGTTCCGCGTCTCTTACCGCGGCGGCGGCAGCCGGGAAGACGCGGCACGGAGGCCCAAGGAACTGCCCACCGTCTATCCGGAATACGACATGTTCGGCGCGCTGCCGGCTTATGGGCTGTGGATCCGGCACGCGCGAGGGCTGGTGCTCCGCGACGTTTCGCTCGACGCGGTGGAGCCCGACGGGCGGCCCGCCCTGGCGGCCGAGGACGTGGACGGCCTGGTGTTGGACCGGTTTGCGGGCGGGGTCGGCGCGACGGCTGAGGCATCGGTGCGTTTCGAGCAGGTCTGCCGGGCACTGGTGCGCGGGCCGGCCGTGCCCCGCAAGGTCCCGCTCCTCCGCCTGCTGGGCGACCGCTCCGACCGGATCACGCTCCTCGACATCGAGGCGATCGCCGGCGATCGACCGCTCGTGACGGTGGGCGACGAGTTCCGCGGCTCGCTTCGGGTCGAGCCGACGACCGAGCCGGTTGTCGAAGAGTTCCATGTGGCCGACGCGCGCCCGGGCGAGCCGGTCGTGGTCCGTGCACGACTGAAGAACCCGGGACAAGCCGGCTATGCCTCGATCGAGCTGGCCGCGGACGACAAGCCGAGCCGGCGCCGCACCCTCTGGCTGGCGGCCGGCCAGGCCCGCGAGTTGGTGCTCGACGGGCCGCAATTCTACGAGCCGGGTGAACACGTCCTTCGCCTCGGGACGGCCGTTCAGAAGATCCGAGTGCCGGACTCGCCGGCCCGGTTCGTTTGCGAGCGCATGGAGGCGCCCTCGGCCGCGGCGGCCGGCCAGTCGTTCGATGTCGGCCTCCTGGTGCGGAACACGGGGGGGCGGACCGGGACCGAGAAGGTCTCGCTTTCGGCCGGCGGAAACCGGCTCGACGCCGGCGAAATCACGCTCCAGCCGGGCCGGCAAGAGCGGATGCGTCTGTCGGCGCGGCTCGATCTTCCCGGGATGCACGTGCTGGCGGCGGGCGGCCGCCAACGTCGCATCGCCATCAACCCCGTCTGGATCGACGCCAACCACGACGGCCGGCTGGATGCCGACGAGCGGAGCTTCGGCACGCTGGCCGACGCGCTGGCCGCGGCCGCCCCGGGCGACTGCATCCGCTTGCAACCGGGCAGGTATGAGTTTCCGGCGGAGCAGTTGCCGCTGGTGGTCAAGACCCGCGGCCTCGGCATCGCCTCGGCGGCCGGCGCCGAGGAGACGATCCTCGAAGCCCGCCGCGCCCGCGACGACCGCGGACGAGCGCACAGCATCTTCTACGTGGCGGCCGACGACGTCACGATCGACGGCCTGACGCTCCGCGGCGGCGCGTACGACGTCTTTGTCGACGGCACGTCCGGCGCCGTGATCCAGAACTGCGTGGTCGAAACGGCCAAGCGTTACAACCTGGCACTGGCCAATGCCCACGCCGCCAAAATCCTGAACAACCGCTCGCGGTTCAGCGGCATCGGCTTCCTGGCCATGTACGGCGGCGGCGGCTCGCTCATCGAGGGCAACCGCATCGACGACGAGCCGGCCGGCATTCGGTTCGTCGGCACCTGCGAGAACCGCGTCCGCGACAACCAGTTGCCGGCAACGTTCTGGTACGGCATGTGGCTGGAGGACTCGCACCGCAACGTGATCGAGAAGAACCGGATCGAACGAAGCCGCCTTTGCGGACTGGAACTGAGCGGGTCGGACTCCAATCAGGTGATCGAAAACTCGATCGTCCACAGCAAGACGCCGGCCGTCCTCGTCAACCGCGGATCGAAGGACAACCGCTTCGAGGCGAACCGGTTCGAGGGGAATCGCGGCGGGGACGTGGTTCAAGAGACGGGCGAGGCGGGTTCGCGCGAGCGGCGTGCCGCAGCCACTCCCGCTCGCGAGGGCAAGGTCTACACCGGCGGCGTGGACATTACCACGCCCGTTCTGTCCCGACCGGCGAAGTGAAACCAGACTGTTTCTCATTCCATCCCCACGGCTCCACGTTACAAACCTGTTACATCGGATCGCCTCCCCGCGCGGTATAATAGGGGTGCGGTCTTCCTCAGCCTTCGTGTTCCTGGTGTTTTTGTGGTCAGCCACCCGCCCATGCCACGGCAGCGAATCCTCACGATCGAAGACGACGCGGCCATCCGGCGGGGGATCGTCGATGCCCTGCGATTCGCCGGCTACGAGACCCTGGAGGCCGGCCGCGGCCGCGACGGACTCCAGTTGGCACTCACCGCGGAGTTCGACCTCCTCCTGCTGGACCTCGTGCTGCCCGAAGTTGACGGGATGGAGATCCTCGGCCAGGTCCGCTCACTGCGGCCGACCATGCCGGTCATCATCCTGACCGCCCGGGGCGACGAGACGGACCGCGTTGCGGGGCTCCGCGACGGGGCCGACGACTACGTCGTCAAGCCCTTCAGCGTGCGGGAGCTCTTGGCGCGGGTCGAGGCGGTGCTCCGGCGGAGCGCCGAGCGGCCCTCGGACGTGGGGCGGGTGCCGATCCCCCGGGGCCTGATCGACCTGGCCCGCCGCGAGGTGCAGTTGGGCGACGGCCGGCGGACCGACCTCTCCGAGCGCGAGGTCGAGCTGGTCCGGTACCTGGCGGCCAACTCGGGCCGCGCCATCTCCCGCGAGGAACTGCTGGCCAACGTCTGGCGGATCAGTCCCAAGGGCCTTTCCACCCGGACGATCGACATGCACATCGTCCGCCTCCGCGAAAAACTCGGCGACGACCCCGCCGAGCCGGCCACGATCCTCACCGTCCGCGGACAAGGATACATGTTCCGAAAGTTGGAATGAACAAAAAGATGTTTCACGCAAAGGCGCGAAGGCGCAAAGGAGATAGCAGGTGACGGAGAACGAAATCGCCACACAGGTCGTCGACTGTGCGTATAAGGTACACACGACGCTCGGGCCGGGCTTGCTCGAAAGCGTCTACGAGATCGTCCTGGCCCACGAGTTGAGGAAATGTGGTCTGCCAGTGGAAAGACAGGTTCCCATCCCAATTCGGTATGATGGAATTCAGTTCGACGAAGGTTTCCGATCTGACATTATGGTGGCAGACAAGGTGATTCTAGAAATCAAGTCGGTCGAGAAATCGGCGGCGGTCCACAAGAAACAACTCTTGACTTACCTGCGTCTGGCCGACAAGCGGCTCGGACTTCTCATCAACTTCGGCGAGGACTTGATCAAGGACGGGATCCGCCGGGTCGTGAACGGCCTTCAGGAGTAATCCTTCGACCACTGCGCGTTGTATTGAACGTCAAGACCGCCGGTAGAAAGATCGAATCGAGGAGGTGTCTCACGCAAAGTCGCGAAGGCGCAAAGGAGCAAGTAATTAGCCGAGAACGATTTTGCAAGGCAGCCCGTCGCTCAGCTTCAAGAGCAGTCGTCCGACCTTTGCGCCTTGGCGCCTTTGCGTGAAACCTATGTCCGAAAAACCCCAATTACCAAAGCGTCCCTGATGCGGCGTTCCTGGCTTGTTTGGACCGGTTTCCTGCTCTGCCTGGCGGTCGTGCTGACGGCCATGGCCTGGGTCAGCGTTGCGGCCGTGCGGCTGGACCGGGCCGAGGCGGCGGCCCGGCGACAGGCGGCCCTGGAAGAGCGGGTCCGCCTGGCGCTGTGGCGGGCCGACTCCGCTTTGGCCCCCTTGGTGGCCCAGGAGAGCGTCCGCCCCTGGTTCGCCTACCGCCCCTTCCTGCCCGCCGACCGGGCCTACGGCAATATGTTCAACGCGAATAACGACCGGTCGGGCGGCGAACGGGTCCTGCCTTCGCCCTTGCTGGCCGGGACCCTGCCACACGTCCTGGTCCACTTCCAGTTCGAGCCGGACGGCCGCCTGACCTCGCCCCAGGTGCCCGGCAAGGACATCTCCGCCCTTGCCGGCCCCCTGGGACTCAGCGACGAGAAGCTCAAGAGATTCCAGGCGCAGCTCGCCGAGGTCCAATCGCTCCTGGACCGGAAGCCGCTGCTGGAGAAGCTGCCCGCCAGCCCGCCGGAGCCGGTCCCGGTCCTCGTGTCGCGGCCGGCGCCGAAACTGGCGCCGCCGGCGCGCCCCGGGGCCGTGACCCCGGCTGCCCAGGCCCCTTCCCAACAAGAACGGGCCCCGCAGCAGCCCCAGATTTCTCAGCCGGACTTTGTAGCCCAAGGGTTCCAGCAGCAGGCGATGCTCCCCAATTCGTCCCCGTTGGCCCAAACCAAGGAACAACGGGCCGTCGTGAAGAATCGCCGGGCCAACATCCAGCAAACCATCGGCCAGGACGCCGTCGAGTTCGACGTCCGCAGCAGCCTGCTCGCAGTAAACAACTCTAACACTGGGCAGCAGCTCGATCAGAACCTCAACTACAACGGCGGGACCCTCAACGTCGGTCAAAGCGCGCTGACCATGAACGGCGTCGCGTCGTTGACCATGCCTTCGACCGACCTGAGCGGCGTGCCGATGACGCCCCTGTGGATCCGCGACCGCTTGATACTGGCCCGCCGGATCACCGCGGGCGGGCAAGAGTACCTGCAAGGGTGCCTGCTGGACTGGCCGGGGATCAAGGCGGTGCTGCTGGAGACGATCAACGATCTGCTGCCGGAGGCGGATTTCGAGCCGGTCACGACCGGGGCGGCGGACGTGGGGCGAATGCTCGCCTCGCTGCCGGTCCGGCTCCTCCCCGGCCGCTGGGCCGCCGACGGCGACGCCCTGCTCTCGCCGATCCTGCTGGCCCTGGCCGTCGCCTGGACCTGTGCGGCCCTGGCCGCCGTGGCAGTCGCCGGTCTGCTGGCCGGCGTGCTCCGGCTGAGCGAGCGCCGGGCGGCGTTCGTTACCGCCGTCACGCACGAATTGCGAACCCCCCTGACCACCTTCCAAATGTATGCCGAGATGCTGGCCGAGGGCATGGTGCCCGAGGGACCCGGACGGCAGCAGTACCTGGCCACGCTCCGCAGCGAGGCCGTGCGGCTGACGCACCTCGTCGAGAACGTGCTCTCCTACGCCCGACTGGAACGCGGCCGGGCCGACGGCCACCGCGAATCGCTCCCACTGGGCCAACTGATCGGACGAATGATCGAGCGGCTCGGCGCCCGGGCCGAGCACTCGGGGATGCAGTTGTCGGTCGATGGGGACGAGGCCGCCCGGGCCGCCAGCGTCCGCGCCAACCCGTCGGCCGTCGAGCAGATCCTCTTCAACCTGATGGACAACGCCTGCAAGTATGCCTCGGGCGGCCCCGACCCGCGGCTCTGCCTGCTGCTGGCCCTGGGTCCCCGCGGGGCCGAGGTGTCGCTGGCGGATCACGGGCCGGGCGTGTCGGCGTCGGTTCGGCGGCGGCTGTTTCGGCCCTTCTCGAAGTCGGCCCGCGAGGCCGCCCACAGCGCCCCCGGGGTGGGCCTCGGCCTGGCATTGAGTCGCCGGCTTGCCCGCGACATGGGCGGCGACCTCCGGCTCGATCCCGCCGCCGGCGGCGGGGCCCGCTTCGTCCTCGTCCTGCCGCTGGCCCGCGACGGCTGAGGCCGCCGGGCAAGCAGGTCCCGGCCTGCGCGGCACACGGCGCCGTTGGGACAGGCGCCCGGTACTCGGTACACAGTACCCAGTACTCAGTACCCAGTACTCAGTAGCCCTCTCCTCCGCCGCCGCCGCCGCAAACTACCCGCCAGGGAACGGACTGAGCCCGATGATTCAGTTGGTCGGCATCTTGGCGATTTTCCAAATCAACGGTGGTTGCCCCCTTTCGGAATCCGGCTGCACGTCGCAGTCGCAGCGTGCAACCGGCCCGCGGAGGCCGGAGGCGCCCCGGCACAAGCTTGTCCTCGTCAATACTGAGCTACGGGTCTTTTGGTTTCTTCTTCTCTTCGGGCTCCGGCAGGGCCTCGCGCCAGGGCTTGCCGGCCTTGTAGCTTTCGAGCTCCTTCTTGATCTGCTCGACGTGTTCCTTGGTGCCGAGCTCCACGGCCTTGGCCGCCCACTCCTGCGCGCTTGCGAAGTCGCCGTCTTCGGCGTGGGCGGCGGCCAGGGTGCTGAGGATGTAGTCGTGCTTGTACTCGGTCAGCTTCGAGGCCTCCTTGGCCAGGACCAGGGCCCGCTTGCCGTCGCGGAGCTTCTCCTCCGGCGCCGTGGCGAGGACCCAGGCGAGGTTATTGAGGATGCCGACGTCCTTGGGCCGCAGTTGCAGGGCCTTGTCGTAGTCGGCCAGCGCCTCGGCGCGGCGGCCGAGGTTCAAGTAGGCGTCGGCGCGGCCCCGGTAGCCCATCCATTCGTCGGGATACTGGCTCAGGAGATCGGAGAAGTGTTTTGCGGCCGTCTCGTATTTCTTGCCTGCCGAGTAGAGCAGGCCGAGCTGCAAGAGCGTCAGGGGGTCCTTGGGATTGGCCTGGCGGAGCTGTTCCAACTGGGTGACGGCCTCGTCGAACTTGCCGAGGTCGGCCAGCAGGACCGCGCGGTCGCGCATCGCCCCGGAGAGGCGGGGCTTGAGCTTGAGCACGTGGTCGATGTCGGCCAGGGCGTCGGCCTTCCGGCCCATCTCCTGGTAGATGCCCGCCCGCAGCAGCAGCACCTCCAGATTGTTGGCGTCGATGCCGATGGCCCGGTTCGACTCCTCCAGCGCCGCCGGGTAGTCGGCGCGGCCGGCGTCGATCCGGGCCTTCATCGCCGGCAGATCGATGTTGCCGGGGATGATCTCGCGGGCCTTCTGGAGCACGGCGAGGGCCTCGTCGAGCTTCTTCTGCTTCACCAGCACCAGCGCCTTGAGCTGGTAGGTCGGCGCCTGCTTGGGATCCAGCTCGATCGCCTTGTTGAAGTCGTCCAACGCGGCGTCGAGCTTGTTCATCTCCGCGCGGACGATCCCGCGGGCGCGGAGCACCGAGGCGTCGCCGGGGGCCACGCGGGTCGCCTCGTCCAGGTCGGCCAGTTTCTTGGCGGGCTCCTTCTGAATGCTCGCCCGGAGCACCAGGGCCTCGCCCTTTACTTCCGGCTCGTCGCCGCTTTGGGCGACGGCCTGGTCGAGGGCCTCGGCGACCCGCTTGGCGTTGCCCTCGGGCAGGAGGTTCAGCCGGGCGATGAGGTAGAGCGACTGCGGCTGCGTGGGGTTCATCTGGACGGCCCGCTCCAAGTCGCCCAATGCCTGCTTTCGCTGCTCTTGCCAGTTGCCCTCCAGGAGGAGGCTGCGGAAGGCGCGGCCGGCATAGAGGGCGCCCCGCTGGGCCAGCGCGGCCGAGAGCAGGTTCTTGGCGAACGAAACGTTGTTCTGGTCGAGGCCCTTTTGGATGGCGCTTTCGCAGAGGCGGACGACCTCGGCCAGGTCGTTGACCGTGCTGGCGCCGATCTTCAACTGGGTTGCCTTGTCGAGATCGGCCTGGCCATCGTCGGCGGCCGCCCCCCGGCACGCCCCCAAGGCGACACAAAGCCCCAAAACGATTCCGCTCGATCGAAGAAGATTTACCATGAGACGCGACTCCCTGTTCTAGAGATGGGCCCGCCAGCGCCGTCATTATAGGTCCGGGCCGGGCCGCGAGCAAAGCCATGGCAGGATGGGTGTGTTGGTCAGCGCCCTTGCGATTTTCCAATAGCTTGCTCCTCCTCGCCCTCCCCATCCGGGGCAGGCAGCCAGGGGATTGCCAGCCACGTCA
>JBEKCP010000162.1:0-9947 GCA_050014815.1 Thermoguttaceae bacterium
GCGATCGCGCCCTGGAACACGCCGGCCTACGCACACGAGCAGGAGGAGCTGCTGGCGCTGGCGGACGATTACGGGCTGCCGGTGGACGTGCCGTTTTCGCAGTTGACCGAGGCCCAGCGGGCGGTGGTGGCGGAGGGCGTGCCGGAGCGGAAGTTCGGCGGCCTGGCCGGGTTCTTCGCGTGGCTGGAGCGGCGGAAGTACAAGATGCACATCCGCGTCTTCCTCAGCCGGTGGCGGAGTTATCGTCCGTGCCCGGCGTGCCGGGGCATGCGGCTGCGGCCGGAGGCCCTCGATGCGCGGATCGGCGGCCGCAACATCGCCGAGATCTCGGCCATGAAGGTCGCCGAGTCGGCCGAGTTCTTCCGCCGGCTCGATCTGCCGGACACCGAGCGGCGGATCGGCCGCACGATGCTCGAGCAGGTCCTGGCCCGGCTGGGTTTCCTCGAGGCCGTCGGGCTGGGCTATCTGACGCTGGATCGGACGATCCGCACCTTGAGCGGCGGCGAGGTCCGCCGCGTCGCCCTCACCTCCGCCCTGGGCTCCAGCCTGGTCAACATGCTCTACGTGCTCGACGAGCCTTCGATCGGCCTGCACCCCCGCGACATCGACCGGCTGGTAATCGCCATCCGGAAGCTCCGCGACCGGGGGAATACGGTCGTCGTGGTCGAACACGAGGAGTCGATGATCCGCGCGGCCGACCGCGTGATCGAGATCGGACCGGGCGCCGGGGAGCGGGGCGGCCGCGTCGTCTTCCAGGGCTCGCCCGCCGAAATGGAGCAGTCCGCGGACAGCCTGACGGGCGACTACCTGGCGGGCCGCCGCGGCCTGGGCACCGCCGGCCGCCGGCGAGAGCCCAACCACGGCTGGATCCGCCTGGCCGGCGCGCGCGGCAACAACCTCCAGCGGGTCACGGTCGAGTTCCCGCTGGGCGTGCTCTGCCTGGTGACCGGGGTGAGCGGCTCCGGCAAGAGCACGCTGGTCGAGGAGACGCTCTACCCGGCGCTCTCGCGCCGCCTGCGGAAGGAAGCCCCGAAGCCCCTGGCCTTCGACGATGTCTTCGGCGACGGGCAGATCGACGACGTGATCATGGTCGACCAGAGCCCGATCGGCCGCTCACCCCGGAGCAACCCGGTCACGTACCTGAAGGTTTTCGACGAGATCCGCAACGTCTTTGCCGACACGGTCGAGGCGCGGACGCGCAACTACGACGCCGGCTACTTCAGCTTCAACGTGGACGGCGGCCGCTGCAGCACGTGCCGGGGCGAGGGCTACCTCGAAATCGACATGCAGTTCCTCGCCGACGTGTACATGAGGTGCAGCCAGTGCAACGGCACGCGGTACCGGGACGAAATCCTCGACATCACGTACCGGGGGCGCAACATCGCGGAGGTCCTCGACATGACGGTCCGCGAGGCGTTCACTTTCTTCCGCGGGCAGCCGAAGGTCCAGGCCCGGCTCAAACGCCTCATCGACGTGGGGCTGGATTACGTGCGGCTCGGGCAGCCGGCCAATACCCTTTCCGGAGGCGAGGCCCAGCGGCTCAAGCTGGCCGGCTACATGTCGGCCGGGCACCATGCGCAGCGCGGTCAGCGGGGCCGCTCGCTCTTCATCCTCGACGAGCCAACGACCGGGCTGCACTTCTCCGACGTGGTGCAACTGTTGGATTGCTTCGACGCCCTGCTGGCGGTGGGCCATTCGCTCGTGGTCGTCGAACACAACCTGCAACTGATGAAGGCGGCCGACTACATCATCGACCTCGGTCCCGGCGCGGCGGACGAGGGCGGCCGCGTCGTCGCCAAGGGCACGCCCGAGATGGTCGCCCGGACCCGCGGCTCCGTTACCGCCGGCTTCCTCGCCCGGACGCTCGCCGCGGAGGAGTGAACCTGCGTTGTTTAGCGGGCGGGCTTGCCGACCATACTGCGCATGGTGCCCGGCGCTGCCCTGGGCGCGGGTTGCACTCTGTGAAATCGCTGTTTTGTCGCGTGATGCCGTTACGGGTGTTTGTATGCCCGTTCACGGGCATTTCCGCCGCAGGCGGTATTGGGCTCGTGCTTCAGCACGGGTCGAAGGGGCGCTTTCGCCCTGCTTTCCGTCCCCTCTCCCGTGTCCGCCGCCGGAGGCGGCGGACACGGGAGAGGGGACGGCCACGGGCACGGCCCTATTTACCCGGCGTGAACGCCGGGCCTAACACCGCCTGCGGCGGAAAGGCTCGTAAACGAGCCTGGGAAAGTGCAACTTGCACTCCGGCGATCTACCTGCCGCCGGTCCCATTGACCGAACCAGAATTCAGACTATAACTGAGGTTCGGAGAGGAGTTTGTCCTATGAAGATCGCGCCCCTGGCAGACGTGAAGGCACGACTGAGCGCGTACATCGACCAATGCGAGACTGACGGGCCGATCGTTATCACCCGGAATGGAAAATCGGTCGCCGTCTTGCTCGCCCCTGATGACGACGATGACCTTGAGAGGCTGATTCTATCGCGATCGCCGCGGTTCCGTGCGATGATGGAGGAATCGAGAAAGAGCCTTGATGCAGGCAAGGGATTATCCCACAAGGAGTTCTGGAAGGCCGTCGCGGAGCGCAAGGAGAAAGGGCGCAAGTAGCTCAGCGCCAGAGGTCTTTCGTGCGGCGGCGGACGGCGTGGCTCGTGGTTCGGGCGTCGGGGCGGTCCGAATCGTCCTCGTCGGCAGCCGCGTCACCCAGCGCGAACTGACAGTCGAAATGCCCCAGGACCGACTCCGGAAGGAACCGCGTCCGCTGGGCAAGCCCGTAGCGGTCGCTGACCCCGGGCCGGTAAGAATGGTAGTATCGCAAGGGGCAGCAGACGTAGAGCCAGCTCTTCGCCCGCGTCAGGGCCACGTAGAATAGCCGTCGCTCCTCCTCGACGGAATCGCTCTCCTTCGTGGCCATGTCGGAGGGGATGTTGCCGTCGGCGGCATGGATCACGTAGACGGCGTCCCACTCGAGCCCCTTGGCCGAGTGGATGGTGCTCAGGACGAGGTAATCGTCGTCGAGGTGCGGGGGTCCGGCCAGGTCCTGGGACGAGTTGGGCGGATCGAGGGCCATTTCGGTCAACATCCGCCGACGGTTGCGATGCCGGCCGGCAATCAGTTCGAGCTGTTCCAGATCGCGGAGCCGCGGGCCCGCGTAATCGTATTTGGCTTCCAGGAGGGGCGTGTAGAAGGTTCTCGCGCGGTGCAACTGGGCGGCCACGTCTTCTTCCGAGGCGGCCAGGCCCGCCACCAGCGCGATCAGCTCGGGCCAAAGCTTGGCGGCGGGGGCGGGCGGCTTCCACTGGGCCCAGGCATCGAAGCGGCCGCCCGCCTCCTGGAGCATGGCCATCAACTGCCGGGCCCTGGCCGGCCCGATGCCCGGCACCAGCCCGAGCAGCCGCGTGCCCGAGACCACGTCGCGCGGGTTCTCGGCCAGGCGGAGGAAGGCCAGGAGGTCCTTGACGTGGGCCGTCTCGATGAATTTCAGGCCGCCGTACTTGTGGAACGGGATCTTGCGTCCGGCAAGCTCGGCCTCCAGGAGCATGCTGTGGTGCGAGGCGCGGAACAGCACGGCCTGACGCCGCAACGCAATGCCCGCCTCGCGATGCTCCAGGATCCGCCGGATCACGTACTCCGCCTGGTCGTCCTCGTCCTCGCACGTCACCAGCAGCGGCCGCTGCCCCTCGGACCGCTCGGACCAGAGGTTCTTCGTGTAGCGGTCCCGGGCCAGGCCGATGACCTGGTTGGTGGCCTCGAGGATGGGGCAACTGCTCCGATAGTTCTGCTGGAGCGTGACCAGCGTGGCGTCGGGATACTGTTTCGGAAAGTCGAGGATGTTGCGGATCGTGGCCGCGCGGAACGAATAGATCGACTGGGCGTCGTCGCCGACGACCGTCAGCCCCGTCCCGGCGGGCACGAGGAGGCGGACGATCTCGGACTGGAGCGTGTTGGTGTCCTGGTATTCGTCCACGAGCACGCAGTCGAACAATCCGCGGACGGCCGGCCCGGCCTTCTCGTCGGCCAGCAGGGCGTGCCAGTAGACCAGCAGATCGTCGTAATCGAGGATGCCCGCCGATTCCTTGCGGTCCACGTAGGCGTCGAACAACCGCCGGAGATCGTCGGCCCAGTCGAGGCACCAGGGGAAGTGATGTCGCAGGGCCTCGCCGAGGTCCTGCCGGGCGTTGACCAGGCGGCTGTAGATGTCCATACAGGTCCCCTTCTTGGGGAACCGCTCCTGGGTCTTTGCCAGGCCCAACTCGGTGCGAACGACGTTCAGGAGGTCCTCGGAGTCGGCCCGGTCGTGGATGGTGAAGTCGGGGGGGAGTCCGATGGCCTTGCCCCAACGGCGGAGGAGCCGGGTGGCGACGGCGTGGAAGGTGCCCCCCCAGACCCGGCCCGAGCGGGCGTGGCCGAGGTGCCGCAAGAGGTTCTCCGCCCGGCGGAGCATCTCGGCCGATGCCCGGCGGGTAAACGTCAAGAGGAGGATCCGGCCCGGATCGGTCCCCTGCGTAATGAGCCATGCCACCCGATGGACGAGGGTCGTGGTCTTTCCGGTGCCGGCCCCCGCGATGATCAGCAGCGGGCCGGTCGCGTGGGTGGCGGCCCGGCGCTGCTCGGGGTTGAGGCGGGCCAAAGAATCGTCGATCGACGAGGTGTGCTGCATGAAACTCGAAGCTGCCTGGATACAGTATTATGCCGGCTCCGCAGGCCGCCGACAAGACAGTTGATCAATCGGGTGGCACGCCCAGAACGAAGTGATGGGCGTGGCGATCGAGGGACCACGCCCTTCGTTCCTCAGGGCGTGCCACCCAAATTTCAAACCTGTCCTTTCGCCGACCGCTTAGCCCGGATTATTCATGGGCGTGTGCCACTGCTTGCTTGCAAGCAGTGAATGGACAACGATTTGCGCTTCACACTGCTTGCAAGCAAGCAGTGGCACACTGCGCGCACCGTTGCCAGTTCATGAATAATCCGGGTTAGAGTTCCCGGCCGACGCCCAGCGCTGGGCGGGCGGTGGTCGTGGGTTGGCTGGCGATGGGAACGGCCGGGTTGGCTTCCGCGCCGTCGGCTCCGGCGGGCGGCATCACGTCGGCCTGCACCGCCACCTCCACCGGGGCAGAGCCCGTGTCGGTGCGGATGAGTATCTTGCCGGAGGCCTTGCCGGGGCTCTCACCCGCGTGGAAGATCACGGGAAGGCAGAAGACCACGGGAAGGCCGGGGAGCGCGGCAGCGGCGGTGGCCGGCGCACACTGGAACCGGGGGTCTGCAGAAGCGGCCCCAACGATTCGGAACCGGGCCCCGCCGGAAACAACCAGTTGCCGGGTGACCGACTTGCCGGGATCAACCGTCCCGAAGTAGAGCGGCGAGGGGTGGGCGGTCACCGGCGCCTGGACCATGCCCTCGACCGGCACCGGCACCCGCGTGGCGCGGGGATTGGCGTCGTTGGTCACGAGGTATATCTCGTCGCGGAGGTAGCCCGCCGGCGCGCCCGGCGCCAGCGTGACCACCAGGTCATAGTTCACCTCATAGTTCACCTGGCCCCTTCCGCGGCTCGTTTCGACGGCCTCGGCCGAGAGGCTCGGATTGCCGCACTCGACCCGCAGGATCTTCCAGTCGCCGCGGCCGGCATAATTGACGGCCACACGCTGCCGGCCGCCCGCGCCGGGCGCCACGGCCCCAAACTGGACCACCCCCGGCTGGACCACCACGTCGCTGCGGATGTAGCAGTGGATGTGCAACTCGACCACGGCCGGGAAGGGCTTGTCCAGAACGACCTTGATCGTCACGTCCTTCTGGCCGAGGGACGACAACGACCGGGTATCCACCCTGGCGACGACGTCCGCCTTGTCCCAGGTCTTGAGCACCCGGGTCGGGACCTCGGGGGTCGTGCAGCCGCAACTGGCCTGGGCCGACTGGACGTGCGCATCCTCGACGTAGCAGTTCTCCAGCGTGAACCGGTGCTCGACCTTCGCACCGCGGGCCACTGTGCCGAAATCGTGATCGGTTTCCTTGAACATGTCCAGGGCCCATTGCTGGGCCGGGGCCGTCGAAGCGGTCCAGAGGAGCAGGACCAGAACCGCCGCAAGAGTCTTGCCAGGTTTCAACATGACGTTTCTATTCATTGGCTATCGAAAAGCTGTCAGTTGTCAGTTGTCAGTTGTCAGTGGCGGCCAAGAACTGAAAACTGAGAACTGAAAACTGAGAACTCCCTCCTTCTTCATACTTTGGCCGTCAAACGGCCGGCAAAATGCACCGCGTCCACGGCCGTCTTCCCGTAGAAGTCGCAGCCGGTGCTCTCGGCCAGCAGATCGCTGGCCGCGGCGCCGCCGACCATGATCTTCAGTCCGTCGCGGAGGCCCGCCCGGCGAATCGCATCGACGGTGGCCGCGACGGACCGGAAACACGTGGTCAAGAGCACGCTCATGCCCACGGCCAGCGGCCGGTGCCGGCCGAGGGTCTCGACGAATTTCGCCGGGGGGACGTCCACCCCGAGGTCCACCACTTCGAACCCGACGCCGCGGAGCATCATGGTCACGATGTCCTTGCCGATGTCGTGTACGTCGTACTGGACGGAGCCCATCACGATGGTGCCGGCCGATTTCCGCTGCGGGCCGCCGGTCAAGAGGGGCCCCAACTGCGACATCACCGACTTCATGATCATGCCGCCGTACATCAACTCGGGCAGGAAACACGATCCGTCGGCAAAGCGGTTGCCCAACTCGATCATGCCGCGGTTGCACTCGGCCAGAATCTCGTCGGGCGGCACGCCGGCCGAGAGCTTCTCGGCCATCAGCCGCTTGACCTCCGATTCCTGGATCCGGGCGATCGCGTCGGTCAGACTGCCCTGCTGCATCGCACGTTACCTGTCAGTTGTCAATTGTCAGTTGTCAGTTCGCCGCGAGGGGCCGCTCCTAAAACGACAGCAAGATTTGCCAGATGTACATATATCCTAACGCATCGACGTCCTTCCAGACCCGCTCGACCAACGGCTCGTCGCCTTGGATAACGGGCATTTCCCGCCGCTTCTCTTCCCACGGAATGCACACGCCCGGCGGCCGCCGGCCGGGCTTTTCGTCAGACATTTCATCGTCTCCAATGGGTCCGCTGTCAGTCGTCCGTGGTCCGTTGTCCGTTGTGCGTGGCAACGAGCAACTGACCACTGACAACGGACAACTCCTCAATACACTCCATACTCCCTCGTAAAATCGGTCATTGCCCGCAAGTTCTCGACCTTGGTGTCGTCCTGCATGATGGCGCTGGCGTCCATGATGTACCCGCCGTCGCGGGCGACGCCGTCGATGATCTTCTTGCAACAGCCGCGGACGTCCTCGGGCGAGCCAAACGCCAGGAGATCATTCGGGACCCCGCCGCTGACGCAGAACTTGTGCCCCAACTTGCGGTGTACCTCGAAGATATCGCTCCGGTCCACGTGGAAGACGATGCTCCGGTCGGGCAGCTCCGCGAAGTACTTCAAGTTCGCGGTCCAGTCGCCCTCGGCGTAAAAGAGCGTCTGGTGGCCGCGGGCCCAGAGCCGCTCGATGATCCATTTCAAGGTCGGCCAATAGAACTTCTCGAACTGCGGCGGCGACAGGAACGGCACGCAGCCGCGGTGCAGCCACAGGCCGATCGGCACGCTCTTGTCCGGATCGGCGCCGCTGGCGGCCACTTCCAACAGATGGGGGGCCAGGGCCTCGCAGGCCGCCTGGACCTTGTCGGTCTGGCGGAACATGTCCATGCAGAGCCCCTTGTAGCCCCGGAGCTTGTCGGCCAGGATGTCCAGCGGCGCCTTCAGGATCCCGGAAATGGCCGAGACGGTCCCCGACTCGCTCCGCAGCAGCGCCGTCTGGTCGCCAAACCCCGTGAAATACTGGAGCATGGCCATTCCGCCCTTGAGGAACGACAGATTGTTCCGCATCGAGACGGGTTGGCCCATCGGGCCCACGTCGGCCGAGACCCTGGGGAGCCAGACGTTAAAGAGATAACCGGTCGGGTCCGGGATCAGGGCGTCGTACTCGTCGGCCCGCATCCACGCATCCTCTTCGCCAGGCTCGAGGTACTGGAAAGGCGTGTCGGGGGGCAACTCGACCCCGGGGGTCGCATAGTAGCGCAGACCGATCGCCTGCACCAGCCCCGCCCAGCCGTAGACCATGTTCCCCACCACGGCGTCCCAGTCGAAGTCGGCGGCACACTTGCGGGCGGCCGCAAACGCCTTCTGGTAGTCCTGGGTCACCTCCTGGATGGTGTAGCCTGCGTACTTGGCGGTGAACTCCGCAACGAACGGCCGGATGGGGATGCGGTCGGGCTTCCCCTTCCGCATGGCCGTTACATACCTCTTTAGGCGGGATGCGTACAGGGTTTCCGTTGCGTCGGACATGGGGCCGATCCTTGCCGGAGCGTAAGCGTTCAGCACGTCAGTATGCTAAACCCGTCCGCACGTGTCAATTCCACCGTGCGTTACGGCATGGCGATGCCCCGCACCAGGAAGGCTACTCCGGCCAGTCCAAATCCAAACGCCAAGTACCAAAAGCCCTTCCGCCGGGTCAGGACCGAGATGGCCCCCACGGCGATAGCGACCTGGAACATGGTCACGCCGCGGGAAAGGGGCCCGTGAGCCTCCAAGTGATGCTTAGATTCCTCCTGGAGTTTCTCGGCCTCCGCCTTGAGATCCGCCTGCTTGTCCTTGTGGTGCGCCTGCTTCCGCTGGGTTTCCGGATCGGGCGTTTTTCCCAGGGCCTCCAGCAGGGCCCTCTTCGCCTCCAGGATCTCCAATTGGGTGGCCTTGGCCTGATAGTAGCCCCACATATCGGAGGCCCGGATCTGCAAGAGCATGGCCTCGTCGGCATGGTGTTCCGCCAACAGGGCGGTCACCGCCGCGAGTACCGCCAGGACCGCGGCCGTCAAGGCAACTCCCATGATCCAGGTTTCGGAGCTTTCGCGGGCATGGTCGGAAATCTGCTCTTGCGCGCCCTCCAGGGGAACTTCGGGTTTGCCCATGTGAATCTCCTATGATCACAGGTTGTTGGAAGACACCGGCTGTAATTCCAGATACCGGTGCTGGGTAGTGGGTACTGAGTACCCGGTACTGAGTACTGAGTACTGAGTACTGAGTACTGGGTACTGAGTACTGGGTACTGAGTACCCGGTACTCGCGCCATGGTCTCCGGTCGGCCATTATAGCCGCCGGCACCTGCCTTGGAAGCCTCGGCCGGCTCGGGATTGCCAGCGGCGGGCGGCTCTGGTATCGTCTTCAGAGGAGGTCGTCCGATGATTTCCCGCGAAAAGAGCCGTACCGCCTTTGCCCGAGCCCGGCAACTCATGCCCGGCGGAGTGAACAGCCCGGCCCGGGCCTTCGGCGGGGTCGGCGGCGAGCCGGTCTTCATCGAGCGGGCCCAGGGGGCTTCGCTGTGGGACATCGACGGCAACCGGTACCTCGACTACATCGGGTCCTGGGGCCCCATGATCCTGGGCCACGGTCATCCGGCGGTCGTTGCGGCCCTGGAGGCGGCGATCCGCCGCGGCACGAGCTTCGGCGCCCCCACCCTCCAGGAAAACGAGTTGGCCGAGCTGATCGTCGAGGCGGTCCCCTCGATCGAAAAGGTCCGCCTGGTCAACTCCGGGACCGAGGCCACCTTAAGCGCGATCCGCCTGGCCCGCGGGTACACCGGCCGTGCGGTGATCGTCAAGTTCGCCGGATGCTACCACGGGCACGTCGATAGCCTGCTGGTGGCGGCAGGCAGTTCGGCAGCCACGCTCGGCGTGCCCGACTCGCCCGGAGTGACCGAGGGGACGGTCCGCGACACGCTGGTACTCCGGTACAACGACGCCCCGGGGCTGGAGGCGGCGTTTGCCCGGCACGGCGGGCGGATCGCCGGGGTGATTGTCGAGCCGGTCGTGGGCAACATGGGTTGCGTCGAGATGACGGCCGAGTTCCGCCGGGCCTTGGGCGACCTAC
>JBEKCP010000163.1:0-10724 GCA_050014815.1 Thermoguttaceae bacterium
TAATCGTCCGAATCGCTTCTCAGTCCTCCGCACCCTGAGGAAACGCAAGAAGACTGGCCGATCATTGACGGCCGAGGCGACAACACGATGGCTGTTCGATCCCCACGGCTGGGCCACCCGGTCCTTTTCCGGCGCTTTTCCGGCGCTCACTTCATCACCGGCGGCGGAGGCGGCGGCGCGAAAATCGTATCGGGATTCAGCGGCTGCGGCAGCCAGACGCAGAATTGCGACTTGCCGTCCCACGTATTGCCGGCCGAGGCGAAATCACAGAACGTGACAACCGATTCCTTGCCGTCCTCGTCGCGGCAGGGGACGTCAAACGCCGCCCAGAGTCCCATCGCCTTGACACCCTCAGCGGCCGGCGCGGCGGCGAGCGAGCAATCAAACAGCCCGTCCGCGTCGGCCTTGATTCGCACTTGGGCAGCCGGCCCGGCGGCCTTCGTGGCCAGCCGTCTATCCAGTGCCAGGACCAGCGGCCCGCGGACGACCGCGACTCGGTCGTCGCCGCCGGGCGACGGAACCAGGCGACCGCGAAGATCCAGCGTCAATTTGATCGCATCGCCCGCCCGCCAGGTTCGCCGAATCGCGGCGTAGCTGCCGGCCGTTGGCTTCGTCCCGGCTGCCTGCCCGTTTACCTCGATGCTTGTTCGCCCGCTCCAGGCGGGGATGCGGAGCTTGACGGTGAATTCGCCCGGCTTGTCCGGGGTGATCTTCAACACCACCGTGTCGCTGGCCGGATAATCGGTCTCCTGTTCGATCCGCACGGAGTCGCGGCCTGACTTCGCCGTAGCAATGCCCGGCAGCCGCACATCGGCCGATCCGGTGCAGTAGAGGTTGACCACCGGGCCGTCCGCGTCGCGCATGACGGCCAGTTCGGGCAGCAGCAGCAGCCCGCGCGGGCCGTTGGCCACGCAGCAACTCAGCGGCATGTTGACCTGGTTGCCGCTGGCCTGCTTGGTTCCGGCCATCGGGGTGAAGTAGCACCACCACGCCCCGTCGGGCTTCATCGCTCCCAGCAGGGCGTTATACGCGGTTTGCTCAATCTCGTCGGCGATCTTCGAGTCGCCCGTCAGCCGCAGCAGTTGGCTGCACAACTTCAGCCACGTGACGGTGGCGCAGGTCTCCATGGGGCTGCCGATCCGCCCGGTCTGCTTGCGGCGGCCGCCGAACCAGTTCTCCGCGCTGGAGCCGGAGCCGACGATGAATATCTCGTTGTCCAGGAGCTTGCGATAGATGGCCGAGGCGGCGTCGAGATATTTCTTCTCACCGGTGGCGCGGTAGAGTTCGCAGACGCCCTCGAAGCAGGACATGCAGACGTAGGCGTGGCCCTCGCCGGCGAAGGCCGCGTCCTGGATGGCCCGCTCGATCCACTTCTTGCCGTGGGCCGTCCACTGTTTGACGATGTATTCGGCGAATTCCAGGTAACGCTTCTCCCCCGTCTTAAGATAGAGCACCACGATCGGTTCCAGGATCGTGCTGTTGGCCATGCCCCCGTTGGGGCCGCTGACGATGTCCACCTTGCCGCTCTTCGCCCCGGCGGCGCCCGGCCCGACTTCAGCCAGCAGCGAGTCGGCCGTCCGCCGGGCCGCCTCCAGGACGGCGGCGTCGCCGGTCAAATCGTGCCAGGCCAGCAAGCCCAGCAGCACGTACTTGCGATTCCAGATGTCGTAGCCCGCGGCGTGCTGGCCGTCCTTGTGAACGCCGATATAACCGTCGGGCGTCTGCGTGGCCGTCAGATCGCGGACCGATGTTGCCAGAACGGCCCGCAGGGGCGGGTCGGCTCGATATCGCTCGGCCAGGACCGCCGACGTGAACCACTTGCCCCAGAACTCGCCCCGCCAATCCTTGCCGGCGCCCGTCCGCGTCCGGAATGGGGCGACCAGCTTGTCGCCATCCTGGGCGGCCACGCGGTTGCGGATGCACAGGCTGATCCGTCGCCCCAGTTCGCCGTCAAGCCTGACCGAGCCGGGCGAGCTGACGCACAAGGCGTCAGTGTCCGGCCCCGTCGCGGGGGCGCCGGGCGCGACCGCCTCCGCCGCCAGGGTTGTCCCGTTCCAAGCAGCCGACACCATCAGCGCCGTCATGCTTGCGAACAGTTGTTTCCTCATTGTCAGTCTCCTTTTCTTTCGTGGTTTTCATCTCCGGCTCCAATTCACTTGGTTGGCAAACATCGCTGATCGTTGCATACCTCCGTCACACCCGCCAACCTTCATCGCTCGCCGTATTGACGATCTGCTTCAATCCATTGGATGACTGGCATCGGGCCCACCTCATGGATTGTAGGGCAAGTCCCCTTTCGTCGAGCGCCTGAAAGTACACCGCCTTGCCAGGGGGCAGAAGGATATGGGCGCTGCCATCGATTTCAACCGGCACGGTCCCCAATACTCTTCGCGCGTTTTCACTGGGAAAAATGCACGTCCCTAATGTCCTTACTTTCCGGCACCGCCGGCCGTGGCGCCATTCCCGTCGCCGCCGGTCCCCTTCAGGCCCTCCAGCGTGGCGCCGATCAGGCGGCCGGTAATCAACTTCAACCCAGCGTAGTTCCAGTGGTTCCCGTCTGCCTTACTGGCCCCGGTCGAATCGATGGCAAAGACGCCCTTTTTCTCCGCAGCCAGTTCGGCGATGGCCTGGTTGAACTCGGCATAACCCATACTCTGGAAGCCGGTCATGACGATTACCGCTTTTGGTAGTTCCTTCTGCAGACGGTCGATGAAGCAAGACATCTCCGTCTTCCAAATCGGGGCCGTCATACAATTCGGGGTTTTGCGACGGGCATCATTGATGCCGAGGCTGAGCCAGACCACCCACTGCACATCGGCCGGCAACTGCTTCCTGCCGGCCTCAATCCGTGGCAGGAAGTTGTCCTTCCAATCCGGTTGATCCTCCTTCCAGTTCGCCAACACTGATCCGCCCTGACCGGTTTTGATCAAATACACCTGCCGGTAGCCCGGCAAAGCCCCTTCCGCCACCACATTGGCCAACTCCAATTCGAAACCGTGGCATGAGGTCTCGCGACTCTCCAGCATCCGATGCCTGCGCAGGTTGTTCACCCCGATCCGCAGGTCCTCGAATTCGTATTTCCCGCTGGTCAGGTTCATGATCTGCACGCAGGGACGCAGGGCCAACTCGGCCGCAGTGGCCGACTTGTTGAGACCAAACCCGCCGGCGTTGCTCTCGCCAGTGATGACGATGCAAAGCGGTCTTGATGCCTTAGACGGTTCGGCGGCGCCGATCGCCAAGCGTGGCGCGGGTGGCTGGCTGCTGGGATGGGGTGCCTTAGATGGTTCGGCGGCGCCGATCGCCGAGGTCGCGGCCAGAAGGATAAGCGACGTGAGTCGCAAGATGTTGCTCATGTTTGCTCCTTGATCTTGGGTTGGTTGGGTAACATCCGGACTTTGACGGATGGTGTGCCCCTGCGTAATTCATGCCGATTTTCCCTCATGAAGTGGTTGATGAATTGTTTTTTCCTTTCTTTGACTTCCGGGTTTGCCAACGGAGACGGCCTCTCATCTTTCAGCGTCTTTGCAATGGCCGACCTCATTGTTCTTCTGTGACCGTCACTCACTGGATGGCTGGCATCGCAATCTCCAGGCCCTTGATTTCCTTCTTGTTGTCGTTCGGGTCGTACGAACCATAGAAGACCGCGTTCAGGTCGATCCATGCGGCCAGTGTGCGGAGTTCCGTGTCGGTCAGTTTCACTTGTTCGTGCCCCTTCCGCAGGAGACGCATCAAATCGCTGCCAAGGGCCCCGATCCTTCCGCCCGGTTCGGTAATTTGAATCTGGTTTCGTTTCGGGAACCGCGGCACCAGGAGAGGCGATTTCGTCAACGATTCATACGACCTGCCCGAGGCGAGATTCAGACCCTTCTCGGTCTTCTCCCCGCCGTGGCACTTGAGGCAGTTGCGGTCCAGAATAGGTTGCACAAAGCGAACGTACGAGAAGGGTGTTCCGCCAAGCGGTCCCGGTTCGATCTTCGACGGCGCAAAGGACGCCGCCAATGCGGGGCGCAACGGCGGAGCGCTCATCCGATTCTCGTGGCACCCCACACACGACGCGATCTCGCCCGGTTGCACATAGGTGATGGTGCGCATCGTCTGGTAGGCGAAACCGTCTTTGTCCAGCGCTTGGAACAGGATTGGTTTTCCCGCAGGCAGTTCAAAATGGGCCGAGCCGTCTTCATACACCGGCACGGTGCCAAGAATGGCGCGTGCATTTTCCTCGCGGCCCACTCCGATTTGCGGGTTGTCCTTCAGCGGCGTGGTCTTCGGGAATATCTGGACGATGCGCAGTTGTTTGATCGCGCCGCGTTCCACGTTTCCCAAACCGCGATACACGTCGCTCATCAACATGGTGCCGACGGGAGAAGCGTTCTCGGCGATCGGTTGCGCAATGACCGGCGGTCTGGGACTCGCTCGCAACGGCATCGGACTGGTGCTGCTGATCTGCGGGTCTCGGTAGATCAACTCCCGATTGCCAAATGCATCCAACAGATAGATACCCAACGCGTTGTCTGCTTGCGCACCCGGTTCGAAGACGAGAGGCAGGGGGCTGTACGACACCAGGAAATACTCCTCCGACAGCGGCCACGGCGCACAGTAGTACTGGCCGACATTTTTTCCCTCCGCCTCCGGGAAAGGCACCGAGGGCGTCAACCGCTTCAGAGCGGCGTAACTGTTGTCGTCGACCGATGGGTCGAGCAGCACGATCGAACCGGCGGTGACGCTGTGGTGGGCCGAAGCCGTGAACACGATCTTGTTGCTGCCGGGCACCGCTCTGGCTTCGAAAGCGCAGTGCGGGTTCAGCACGGCATTGCCCCACAGCGCCACGGGGTTGCTGCCGTCAGGCCGGCTGGCCCAGAGGTTCTGATGGGTTACGGCGCCGCGATCAATGTAGTCCCAGCGCGCGTACGCAATTCGCCCCTCATTCATCACCGTGGGGAACCATTCGTTGGTGTCGTGGCGGGAAAGTGGCCGCAATTTGCTTCCGTCGGCTTCGACGCGATGCAAGGTATACACATTCCAACGCGCTCCGAATACAGGGCTAAAACAGCGGGCATACCCTTTGCGGCGCGTCGAGGAGAACGCGATTCCACCGTCCGGCAGCCAGGTCGGCATCAGATCCTCGAAAGGCCCGTCGGTGATCTGCCTCAACCCCGTTCCGTCTGTGTTCACCAGGTACAGATGATAATATGCCTCGTCTTCCCGGGAGAGTTTGGGCACATCGTGGGGCTTGCCTCCCGGAAACGTGACATACGAGAAGACCATCTGACGGCCGTCGTACGAGAGATTCGGACAGAGCACAGAACCACCGGCGAGTTTCCCGTCAAGGATGTCGCGTACCTTCAGGGAGTGACCCGGCTTCTCCAGAACGAACAATCCCCCGCCCATCTGCGCCCGCCAGCCAAAGTACTGCATCACATGGTGGCTGTAATTGCTCGGACGGCGCTTGCAGAACAGGAGTGTGTCAAACCGGACCAATGGATTGGCCAGGGCGACGCGCCGTTTCAGCCAGCGGAGTTCCAGATACAACTTTTCCGTACACTGCTGCGGATTCCGAGCGGTTTCGGCCAGACGTGTCAGGCGCGCCGGATCGTCGCCAAGAAATGTGTCCGAAGCGTTCCGTCGCAGATTCGAAAGCAGTTTCTGCGCCCCGTCGAGATGGCGGACGATCAGTTTCGACCAGACTGTTTGATCCCCCTCGATGCCATCTTCCAAACGCCATTCGGCCTCGACCATGGCGGGCAGGTCCAGTCCGGCCATCGCTCGCAGTTTGGCTGGCCTGGGGTCCGGTAATGGTTTCGAGGCCGGCGCGGCGGCGCAGACGGCAACCCACAGACAGCACGACAAGATCGTGATGATCGCAGGACACATGGTTATGACGTTGCGACCGATTCTGATTCTCGCACTCTTCATGGATTCTTCCTGACTGGTTTTTCATTCTGAAAAGAGATTGATTCCCGTATTCATTCCAGTTCATTGCCCCGCCGCTATCGCATTTGCTCCAAAGCCGCGACGGCTTTGGTGGAGGCGTCGGTGAAGACGCGATGTTTCCACTTGGTCTGGGCCTCGCGGATCAAGGGGAGCAAGGAAGCGGCCGGCTTGCCAATCGCGGTTAGGCCGTGGCAGGCCCGGGCGCCGCTCAGGGCGTCGTTCCCTTTGAGAACGGCGGCGAAGATGCGCATCGCCTCGTCGTCGCCCAACGCCCGAACCAGGGCCACCGCGCGCATGGCCATTTGCTGATCGGACGCGCCGAGCATTTCCAGCAAAGCCGCCTCGAGCCGTTTCGGGCGCATGGACGGCAATTGTCCGATGCTCAACAGCGCCTCGATCGCCTTCCGGGCGACGATGGCGTTCGAGGAATCGACGAAGGGGGCAACCTGCGCGGCCAGTTCCGCGGCGTCGGCGCCGCGCGCCTTGGTGGCGTTCAGGGCTGCAAGCACCATGTCCGGTTCGCGGTCGCCGAGTCCGGCCGCCAGAGTCTGGTTCACGCGCGGATCCTTGACATCTTTCAAGAGGCCCAACGTGCGAAGCGCGCCCTGCCGGACGGCGACGCTGGGGTCCTTGACGTTGGCGGCCACGATATCCAGCGCCTCGGCCCCGAACGTGCTGAGCGCCGGCGCGGCCGCCGCGAGCACTTCGGCGTCGGCATCGCGGGAAAGGCTCGCCAAAGCGGCGAGAACCTTGGGCTTGCGGTCGGCCAGACGATCCGCGACCAGGCGCGGCGCGAGCGCAAGCGTGGCTTGGCACCGGACCGACGGGTCGGCGTCGGCCGCCAGCGCCAACAGCCCGTCGATCGCCGCGCCGTCCGATGCCTTGGCGTCCTTGAGCACGGCTTCGACCTTGAACATGGCCGGCGACTTTCGCAGGTCGTAGCACCAGATCTGGCCGGTGGCCGTTCGCATGAACTGGAAACCATCCACGAACGGGTCGCGGATGGGGAGGATGTAGCCGGACACCCCTTGATTGCCGCGAGGAGCATAGGGTTTTCCTGTCGGGACCAGTTCCAGCGTGAAAGGCGTGTAGGTGCATGCCATCGCCATACTTTCATGGCTGTTGTCGCCAACGACTACGAACTTGTCGCCCCAGAGATGGAACGTACCAAAACCAGCAGGTGAGGTCAGTGTATTAAGTAGTTTCCCGTCGGCGGCATTGACGGCCACGAAAACACTCTTGCCCCCAACACCGAAGTTTACCGCCCCAAAGTAAGCGACGCCGTCCCGGTAACCAATCTTCCCACACGGCCCGCCATCACCGCCCATCCCATGCTTGTGCTCGTCGGGAAGTTCCCAGAGCAGTTTCGCGCCATCGAGTCGCAGGGTGTAGCAGGCGGGTTTGCCCAGGCCAACGGCCCCCCCCTCCTTCTTGGGAGTTTCCGAAGAGATCGGATTCCAGACGAAAGCCTTGCCGTCTGCCGCGACCGCCTGTGTAAAGTGGATAATTCTGGGCTTGGTGGCCTGCACCCAGAGGACTTTGCCGTTGTTCGGTTGAATCAACCGCATCTCGCCTTCGCCGTTGATACAGAACAGGGTCTGTTGGCCTTCGACCTTCACCGGGGAGGGAACGTTGGATCCAGACAGGGCGTTGGCGCAGTCCCACAACCGTTTGCCGGATGCGACATCGAACCCGATGAGCGTGCCGCCGGACGGAACGAGCAGCACCTGATCGCACACCACCAAAGAAGTGATGATGTTCTGGGGTCCACCACTACTCTCCCACAGTGGCTTCCCGGTCGCCAGTTCGACGCAGTAGATCCGCCCGGTTGTGCCGATGTGGAAGACTCTGCCATCGGCGGCTGCCGGAGTCGGTCCATAGCTGGGGTGCTTGCCGGCGCCGTGATTCAGGCCTTTGCCGGCGAAGACCTGCTTCCACCGGGTCTTCCCGGTCGCGGCATCGACGGCGAGAATGACATCGTCGGCCGCGATCAGGCCGCGCTGGCGCAATTCGGGGGGGTTGTCCGCGTATTCCTTGGCGATTGCCTCCCCGCTGGGGATGAAGTATCCGGCGATGACCAGACCGCCGGCGACGATCAGGCTGCCCTGACCGCTGGGATACAGGCCCGGCGCGCGCGGGGTGTGCGGACGATCCCCGGTGGTCGTCTTGCCCCATCCGATGCTCTTGTCCTCGCTCTTCCAGACCAGCCGGGCCTTGCTGAAATCATCCAGCAGCGGCACCTTGGTCTTGTCGGCGAAGGTCCCCGACGGGCCGATGTACATGGGCCAGTCGTGGGTGATCCTCGGCAGATCGGCCGCTGCGGCGTGCAACGCCAGACTTAGTGCCATCACCGACCCGAAACATGCTCGAACGATTCTCGTTTTCATGCTTGTCTCCTTGTGTAGTGCCGCCGCGTCAGAGCGTCGACACCGTTTGGTTATGCCGTTCACTTCGGCGGTTCTTCCCATTTCGCCTCGGTCTTGATGCCGGTCAACTCCTCGGCGGCGCGGTAAATCTGCGCAAGGTGCGACCCGGGAGCATCCAGATTCAGTTCCGTTTGCGATAAGACCAAACTGCCGCCGCCGAGTCTGCCTTTCCCTCGCAGAATGTCGTTCAACAGCCCCTGGTACGGCTTCTTCTGCTCCTCCGACAACTTCTCCATCGCCTCGATGATGGTCAACCTCGCTTCGAAATTCTGCACGCCTTCCCGCACCATCTGCAGGCGCACGGTCGGCAGAGCCCCTGTGGCGCCACGCGCCATCAATTGGAGCGGATAAGCGCCCCAGATGAGGCCTGAATACTTGACATCACCAGGCCAGAAATCCAAACCCAGTCGCGCAAATCGTCCCGAAATCAAGGGCAATGATAGAAACACCAAAGGAGAGGATAGATCGGATGTCCACGAACGCTCCAGCGGCATGTCCAGAAATTCCATTTGCGACACCCCCGTATAACCACTCCATGGATATTCCTTGACACCCACTTCGAGGTTGCCAATGGCCATCTGTTTGCCCGGCGCACTACCGGCGATGACCGGCCCCTTATAAAAGAACCCTTTGGCACTGCCGGGCGCCGGATCGCCCGAAAAGTGCGAATAGATGTCCCAACGCGCATACGGCGCCCATTTGCGGAATATCTCCCCGGTCTTGATCCCGGGACGCACGTCGCTTCCCGTCCCCACCATGATCACTCGCTCCGACCATCCACGTTTCAACACGATCTTGTGTACACCGTCCAACATCGGTTTCCAGATCGCTTCCGCCCCTTCCTCCAGAAACGACGGCACCGCAACTGGTGTGTTGTTTCCCGTCGCCGGGTCCCATTGCGTCACCTGCAAGGGTTGCTTCTTCTGCACTTCGCTGCTCGGGGTGGCGGCGCCCTCGTAACCTCTCGCCACTTCCGTCACTCCATTGCCCCAGACGTACAGGATGATCGCCTTGGGAGGTGCGCAGTATTTCAGGTACAAATCCAGATACTTCTCGAACGCCGTAAAGTCGGGTTGCAGTCCCTTTTCCGTCTTGATCCACCGAATCAGACCGGTCTGGTGTCCCATGTGGTCCCCAACCATCACCGGCACGTACATGATGTCATTGCCCAGTTGTCCGGCCGCCTCCAGCGACTTCGCCATCATCGCCATGTGCGCTTCCGTCCACGGTTGCGCGTTGGCGATCTTCGCCGCCACCTCCGGCGAGTGCATCACTCCGATCGTGGTGCGAAAATCCTTCGAATCCACCAGCACATACCCGGTCACAAACACCTGCACCGGCACCTGAAACTGTTTCCCGTTCGCCTCCAAGGAAAGCGTAGAGACATACCATCCTGGCGTCTGATCTTTGGGCGCCTTCACTTCCAACCAGACCGGAAGCGTTGTCATGCCTTCGGGCGCCTTCTCCAGCAACGTGTCGCACCAATGGAAATTCGCATCCTGCACCGCAAACCGCACCCGCGTCGTCGTAGCCGACAACGCCGCGCCGCCCGGCCCCGTGAAATCCTTCACCTTCGCCGCGACTCCGGCCACTGCGTTGCCGATGCCGTTGCGCGGCACCAGAACCCGCATCGGCACCAATGGATCAAACGGATTGCCGGCGGCAATGCCGGCGACTGCCGCGGCACGCCCTCCTACGCTCCATGCAACGGGAAGACGGGCACCCGGGACGGGTCTTTCGGCAATCTGTTCCAATTCCTGCGCGCTCCAAACGCGGGTGCCTTTCAGCGCGTCGGCATATCCGATGACGCCTGCTCCACTGCCACTGGACACCGTCACCGTCCGGATCCCGACCTGCCCCCACATACCGGCCCGGAAATTCACCGGACCGCTCACCGCCGGGCGATGCAGTTCGATCGCCAAGAGGTTTGCGCCTTTCACCAATACTTTGGACGGTACGTCCAGCGACACCTTGCGTATCCTTGCCTGATACCGACTGGCCCACTTCGGATCCATGAGCGCGCCCCTGTCTCCGCCGGTCATCGGCAACGGCGTTTGGCCGTCCTCCGTCGTGTACGCTTCGATCGGATAGTCGGTCGCCAGGGAATAAGGATCGATGGCGCCGTCCGGCATGTCCTTCCGGCCCAATTCAACGCCATTCACATACACGACCGCTCCGCCCAGATATTCCAGGGACACTTTCAAGTCCGTTGCCTTCGCCGGGTCTGACACGCCGAATCGGGTGCGCAAACAGACGATCGCAGGGTACTGTCCACCCCCTCCATTGTCGTTGACGACGCATCCGAACCTGCCCATTCGATAGAACAACTCTTCCCCGTATCGGCACCACGAACTGTCGTCGCAATCG
>JBEKCP010000164.1:0-9919 GCA_050014815.1 Thermoguttaceae bacterium
CGGCAGGAGGTACATCGGTTTCCAAGTCTCTTTCGGAGAGGGACATCATCCACCTTCCAGTTTACCGCCGTAGCCGCGGATGTACATCCGCGGCTATTATCCCCTGACCCACGACCAAAGCTCCGCATCTTATCTATTCATCGCATTTTCTCGCCAACCTGCCATCTATGAAACCGGCCGACCGTAGAACCCCGCGATTGGCCCATTACTCGCTGGACTATGCAGTGCGGGCGATTACAATAGAACCTCCGTGGCCATGCGCACTTGTCCCGGGACGGCTTCCAGCCGCGAAGCAGACTCGCCGTAAACGGAATCCCTTGCCAAATGCCGCTCCGCCGCCGTGCGGTGGCAATTGGGTGGTAGAATTTCGTGGCTTTCGCTGGCGGAGTGTGGCATAATGATAGATTAGGGAGAGACTTGTTCGTCTTGATTGAGGAGGACTGCATTGTACGACGCATTGCTCGACGAATTGGATGACGATGCGACTGCGCGCCCGGAGGAGGTGATCGAGGATCTCGCGGAAGAGGCGGTAACGGGCTTCGAGGACGTCGAGGACGACCTCATCCGGGCTGTCCCGGACCTGTCGGTCGAGCTCGAGGAGTTGGAGTTGGACGTCAGTGTGGACGGGTTGTTGGAGGGCGTCGAGAGCGAGGATTCTTCCTGGTCGGACGATCCGGTGCGGATGTACCTGACGCAGATGGGCGAGATCCCGCTCTTGACGCGCCAGGAAGAAGTGACGTTGGCGCGGCAGATCGAGATGACCCGCTCGCAGTTTCGCCGCCGGGTCCTGGCGTGCGACTACGTGATGCAGACGGCGGTGAAGGTGTTGCGGCACGTCCATGACGGCGATCTCCCGTTCGACCGCACGGTGCAGGTGTCGGTGACGGACCAGTTGGAGAAGGGGCAGATTTTGGGGCGGCTGCCGGCCAACCTGCGGACGCTCGAAACGTTGCTGAAGCGGAACCAGCACGACTACCACGTGACGACCAGCCGTTCGCGGACGGCGTCGCAGCGCCGCGCCGCGTGGCGCCGCTTGGGCCGCCGCCGGAGGCGCGCCGTCCGGTTGATCGAGGAACTCGGCCTGCGGACGCAGCGCATCGAGCCGATGATCAAGACGCTCGAGGAGTTCAGCCGGCGGGTGGACGAGCTGAACAGCCGCATCGCCGAGCACCGCAAGCAGAAGGGCCGCCCCCGCCAGCGCGAGCCCTGGCTGGCCGAGTACCGCAGCATTCTCCGCGCCACGCAGGAGTCGCCCACCAGCCTCCGCAACCGCGTCGCCTACCTGAAGCAGACCTATGCCCTCTACCAGGACGCGAAACGCGGCCTCTCGGAAGGGAACCTGCGGCTGGTCGTCTCGATCGCCAAGAAGTACCGCAACCGGGGCCTGAGCTTCCTGGACCTGATCCAGGAAGGGAACGCCGGCCTGATGCGCGCGGTCGATAAATTCGAGTACCGCCGCGGCTTCAAGTTCTGCACCTACGCCACCTGGTGGATCCGGCAGGCCATTACCCGCGCCGTCGCCGATCAGAGCCGCACGATCCGCATCCCCGTCCACATGGTCGAGACGATGTCGAAGGTGCGGAGCGTGTCGCGGAAACTCCAGCAGCAAGGGGGCCGCGAACCCACGATCGAGGAAATCGCCCGCGCCTCCGAGACCTGCGTGGACGAGGCCCGCCGGGTGCTGGCCATGAGCCGCTATCCGATCAGCCTCGACCGGCCGGTGGGCAACAGCGAGGACAGTCACTTCGGCGATCTCCTGCCCGACACCACCACCAAGAACCCGGCCATCGGCGCCACCCACGGCATGCTCCGCCACCGGATCAACAAGGTCCTCAAGACGCTCAGCTACCGGGAGCGGGAGATCATCAAGCTCCGCTACGGCCTGGGCGACGGCTACAGTTACACGCTCGAGGAAGTGGGCCATATCTTCAAGGTCACCCGGGAGCGGATCCGCCAGATCGAAGCGAAGGCCGTCCGCAAGCTCCAGCAGCCCAGCCGCAGCCAGGAGCTCGTCGGCTTCCTGGACTAACAAGCGATTTTGGATTTTGGATTTGAGATTTTGGATTCACGCCAATCCAAAACCGGCAATCCAAAATCTGGCCCCTGACCCCTGGCCCCTGACCCCTGACCCCTCGCGGCCTCTTCATCACCGGGACCGACACGGCCGTGGGCAAGACCTACGTGGCGGCGATGATCGCCCGCTGGCTCGTGGCGGCGGGCCACAAAGTCGGTGTCTACAAGCCGGTGGCCAGCGGTTGCTCGCGTCGCCGGGGGCAGCTCGTTTCCGAAGACGCCGTGGCGCTGTGGGAAGCGGCCGGCCGGCCGGGAGGAAGGCTGGTCCGCGTCTGTCCGCAGCGATTCGGGGCACCCGTGGCCCCCCACCTGGCCGCCCGCGCGGAAGGCAAACGCCTGGACCCCAAGCGACTCCGCCGCGGCCTCGACTTCTGGCTGACCCGGAGCGAGATCGTCCTGGTCGAAGGGGTGGGCGGGCTTTTGTCGCCGCTGGGCGAAGAGGAGTACGTGGCCGACCTCGCCCGCGATTTCGGCTTCCCGCTCGTGGTCGTTTCCAAGAACGTGCTGGGGACGATCAACGCCACGCTCCAGACGCTCGTCACTGCTGCCGCCTTTCGGGAGGGCCTGCCGGTGGCGGGGGTCGTGCTGAACCACCCCGTGCCGCCCGCCGCCGCCGACCCCAGCCTGGCGACCAACCGCCGGGAGCTGGCCTCCCGGTGCGTCCCGCCCCTATTGGCCGAAGTGGCCTACGGGGCGGACCGCTTCGACCCGGACGTGGACTGGTGGCGGCTGGCCCGGCAAGCAGGGGGTGGCTTGACTTAACGCCCTGCGCCGATACGTTAGAGAGTGATGGAATGCCACGGCAATTCTGACAACCTCCTGAGCGACCGCGGGATCGTCAGGTCCGCCAAGGAGCGAATCGCCCGAATTCCGCACTTGACCCTCCAGCGGATCTGGTGCGAGTATGATGGGGGCACGCTCTTCCTTCGCGGGCAGGTGCCCAGCTTCTATTACAAGCAGCTCGCCCAGGAGGCCGTCAGCGACCTCGACGATGTGCGATTGATCGCCAACGAGATCGAGGTGGTGTGGTGAGCCCGATCATTCGCGGCCGAACACCAGCCCGAAGCGCGAGCGAGGGAATTCACTACCGGAGTCCCTGTCAGCCGAGAAGCGCCATAGTGGCTGGCTGCCCATGTGGGATGGGTCTCGTCCAGCGGCCGATCGTCGAAGATCTTCTCGTGGACGGCGCATGTGGAAATGAACACGAACCGTCCGACATTAGCCCGCCGGGCGGCCTCAATCAGTTGCAGAGTGCCCAGCACGTTCTTCTCGACGAATTTCAGCACGTCGCCCTCGTTGCCGCGAAAGCCTCCGCCAGGATGGTACGCCGCCATGAGCACGAGTTGCAAGCCGCCGCTGCCGAGATCCGCGGCAGGACTTCTGCCCGGGTGGAATACGTCGTGGCCGACATGACCTGTCGCGACGACGTCCGCCGCCTGGCCGACACCGCCGTGGCCGCCATGGGCAAGATCGACATCCTGGTCAACAACGCAGGGTTCAACATCCCACAGGCCATCGACCAGATCCGCGACGAGGACTGGGACCGCCTGGTGGAGTTGAACCTGACCAGTTGCATGGCCCTGACCCGCGCGGTGGTGCCGGGCATGAAAGAGCGGCGGTGGGGGCGGGTCATCCACATCTCGTCGATCATGGGGCTAGCCAGCACGGCCGAGCGGAACGCCTACTCGGCCACCAAGGCGGCACTGCTGGGCCTGGCCCGCGCCAGTGCCCTCGATCTGGGGCCCTACGGCATCACGGTCAACTGCATCGCTCCGGGGCCGTTCGCCACGGAGATGCCAATGTCTATCCTCAGCGAGGAGCAGAAAGCGGCCTTGGCGGCCCGCACGGCCCTGGGCCGCTGGGCCCGCCCGGAGGAGCTTGCCGGGCCTGCCCTCTTGCTGGCCAGCGAGGCGGGCAGCTATATCACGGGGGCCGTGTTGGTGGTTGACGGCGGGGCAACGGCAAGCGTGTTTTGAGCCACGGCCCGGGCAGACCGGGATAATGGGCGGGGGGAGGAACCCGGCAGTGAACCCGAAGAATCTGATCTGGTCGGCGATAGCGGGTCTGTTGACTTGTGCGGCGTCCCAGTTCGCCGCCGCGCAGCCCGGCAGTCAGGGCGACGAAACGTCTGGACCCTATCCGCGGCTGGTCACTGCCCAGACGCGGGCCGACCGCCACGTGTTGGCCGCCCTGGAAAGGCCCGGCAAGGTCTTTTTCCACGACGATTTTGAGTCGCCCGAATCGCTCGCGAAGTATTTCGAGGTCCGGGGCCTGAAGGAAGGCCGGGCGAAGCTGGTGACCGGCCCGATGCTGGCCCACTCGGGCAAGGGCGCGATCCAGTTCACCGCCGTAGCCCGGGACGGTCGCGAATCGGGGGCGGGGGCCAGCGGCTGGTTCGGCCCGGAAGGCTACGACCGGGTCTACTTCCGTCGCTATATCAAGTTCGCGGCCGACTACGACCAAGGCAATCTGAACCATGTCGGCGGCGGGCTGGCCGCGGTGGTCGGCACGGATCGCTGGCGGGCGATGGGCTCGGCCGGCATCCGTCCCCTCGGCGACGACCATTTCAACAGCGCCTTCGAGCCGTGGCGCGACTGGGACCGGCTGCCCGCCCCCGGCTACATGTTCCTCTACACCTACTGGATGGACATGCGGCGCGACCCGGACGGCCATTACTGGGGCAACATGCTCGGGCCGTCCCAAGACGAGCGGATCGTACTCCAGCGAGACCGCTGGTACTGCCTGGAGCACATGATCCAGGTCAACGACGTGGGCAAGGCCAACGGCGAGCTGGCCGCCTGGATCGACGGCAAGCTCTACATCTATTACAAGGGCTTCCGGTGGCGCACCAACGCCGACGTGAAGCTGAAGCGGTTCGACATCGGCGTCTACGTCCACCAGGCGAAGAGAGACAACACGGTTTGGTACGACGACGTGGTGCTATCAACCGGGTACATTGGCCCGGTCAAGAGACCTGATTGATCGCGAGGATCATCCGATGAAGTGTCGTTTGCGACGTTTGTCCCTTGTTTGCTGCGGGCTGCTGTTGCTTGCGGTATACAGCCCGGGCGATTCTTGGCTATCGGTGGCATGGTCCGCGGAACCGGGTGCGGCTGTTGAGCCACGCAAGATGCAGGGACCGACTTCGATCCGCTTCGACATCGGCCGGCCCGACGACACCCTGTACTTCGGAGCGTTCCAGGGTTTCGGCGTTGAGTGGGACCCATTCTTTTGGAACGACAACAACCGCCGCCGGGGCACCGACGATGCCGGCTGGAAACTGATTACCGAGCGGCTCAAGGCCCTTCGCGTGCCGATCGTCCGCATGATGTTTCAGCTCTCCTGGTGTCAGCGGGACCCTGACCTGAAACAATGGGATTGGGACAACCCGCAAGTCAAGTCAGCCCTCCGTTACCTCGACTTCTGTCAGGCCAACGATGTCCATGTCGTTTTGACCGACTGGGGCTGGTCAGCGGGCAGGGGCCGGGGGCGGCTCTACGAGAAACCCGATGATCCGCGGTTTGCCAACGGGATTGCCGCGTACCTTCACGAGTTGATCGTCCGCCGCGGTTATACCTGCATCAAGTACCTGGTCGTGGGCAACGAACCGGATAACGAACTGGCCAAGTGGCACTCTCACCCCACCTACGTGGCGATGTACCGGAACGTGGACCATGCCTTGCGAAAGGAAGACATCCGGGATCGCGTGAAGCTCACCGGCCCGGACATGGCCGGCCAGTGGGAGTTCATGCGCAAGAGCATCGACGCCATGAAGGACGTCTTGGACGCCTACGACTTTCACCGCTATGCTTCCTGGGAGGAGACGGCCAATCACGACCTGCCAGGCACGTGGGAAAGCCTGTGGAGCCACCTCGACCTCTGGCGGGGTGAGGTGCTGCGGCGCGACCTGGCCGGGGCCCGAAAACCGCTTCTGGTCACTGAGATAGGCAGTGCCGGCGGTAGCACGAACGAGCAACCGAAGATCGACACCTTCGACTACGGCCTGCACATGGCCGACTACGGCACGACCCTGTTGACAACCCGCATCCAGGCCGGCATCGCCTGGACGGCCCACGACGTCTACTACTTCGACGGCGACCAGTTCATGCGGTGGGGCATGTGGCAGTATCGCGACAAGGACTGGAGTCTGCGGCCGTGGTCCCAAGCCTACGGCCTCTTGATCCGCCACGCACCGCGGGGAAGCATCTGCGCGCCAGTGAACGGGACGCCGCCCAAGACGCCGGCGCTGAGTCCCTGCCGCTGCGCGGCCTTGGTACGTCCCGGCGGCGGGTGGAACGTCTTCCTCGTCAACCGTGCCGACCACGGCATTTCAGCCGATCTCGTGCTGCCCGAAGCGCCGAAGGCGGGTTTTGCCCTCTATCGCTTCGACCAGAAGTCCCTGGAGCAGAACCTGGACCGGATTGATCTGCTGCCAGTCGGCACCCTCTCATCGGCACAAAGGCTCCAGGTCCTTCTGCCGCCGAGGAGTTTTATGGTGCTCGTGGAAAAACAGGAACCGGTTACCACTCCCCAGTCCAGTAGGTGACATCCATGAGGTTCGTTCCGAGGCGAGGCGAGGCGGAAAAGGCCCTCGACAAGTAATAGAAATAGGTTCGCTGGCCGGTCAAGTCGGAGGGCGAGCAAGGAGCGTCTCATGCAACGTAGCACGATCATGTTGGGTGTGATTGTTCTCCTCGGCAGTTCCATTCAGAAGACGGTGGCCGGTGGTCGTCTTCCGGAGGGATGGCAGGCGGCGGGCGATAAGGCAGTGCTCCAGGAACTGACCGCCCAGCAGGACCCGAAACGCGGCCACGTCGCGCGGCTCCGCTGTACGCAGTTCGTGCCCGGCACGCCGTCGAGCCATGCGATGATCGCCCAGTTTGGGCACGTGGCCGTCCAAAGCGGCCGGTGGTATCGGCTGAGCCTCTGGGCACGGGCGTCCGACCTGGAAGCCGGCGTTGTACAGCTTAACATGGCCAATTTCCGAAACTGGTCGTCGGTCGGCCTGTCGGGCAGCTTCGTGCCCTCCGAAGACTGGCAGCGTTTCGAGTTTGTGTTCCAGGCTGAGCGGGACCTGAAGCCGGCCGACAGCCGCCTGGCGATCTACTTCCTGAGCACAGGCACTCTCTGGCTGGACGACGTGGCTATCGAGGAAACCGCACCGCCCAAGCGCCAGTGGCTGCCCGCGATCCCCATCGAGGGCTTGACCAACGCCCTGCCCAACAGCAGCTTCGAGGGAGGTGAGGGTTGGGGATGCTCGGCCGGCAGGTATTACGACTGGACGGCCAACCTGTTCCAGCGCATCGGCCAGTGGGACGACTCGCAGGCCTTTCACGGCAAGCGATCATGGAAGGTGACGCTCTCGCCCTCCCAGCCGCTGATGCTCTACGGCGGTTACACGCAGTTGGCGGCCGAGGTGCGGACGCTGGAACTCGGGCACGCCGGCTGGGTCCGTGTCGAGCCCGGACGGCCCTGCGTCTTCTCGGTCTACGTGAAGTCCGACCGGACTGGTGCGCCGGTTAGCGTGGGCCTCAAGGAACCCGAGGACTGGCGGCGGAGCAATCACCGCACGGTTTCGATCGGGCAGCAGTGGCAGCGGATCGAGGTAAGCTACACGCCCAAGGGCGAGTTCTTGCGTGGCTGCCTTGGTTTCGACTTGCCTGAAGGAGAAAAGGAACCGCGGACGCTGTGGATTGACGCCGCGCAGTTCGAGCGCGGCACCTTAGCCTCACCCTATCACCCCCGGGCCGAGCTGGAGGCGGGCATCGAGACAGGCGTCGTTGGCAACCTCTTCACTGATCCGAGCAAGGGCCTTTGCTTCCAAATCCGGGCCTTCAACGACTCCAAAGAGCCCAAGGTGTTGCGTGGGCGGCTTCGTGTCACCGACCCAGCCTGCCAGGCAGCGGTTCGCCGAAGTCGACAACTCCTGCAAGAGACATGGGCCGCCATCCACGTCCAACCAAAGTACCTGGCCGCCAGCATGTGGCCTTCGGAGGAGTTCGACGCCATCCGCTGGCGTCTGGCGACCGAGACTCAGGAACTGCTCCACTACCCTGCCACCAGCAAAGCGACGGCCCCCTCGGTCTTGATCGACGCCACAGCCCTGCGGCCGGCGCAAGTAGAAGCTGTTTTGCCGTTTGAGCAGGCTGCCAAGGCGGGAAAACTTGAAGCCTTACCGAGGAGGTCTTTGCCACGGAACGCCTGGCTCCGCAGAAAGAGGCGCACTGGAAGGAACTCTGGCCTCGCTTTCGCGGCGGCAGCACGCCGGATGACGACGTGCCCACGGTCGCTATGATCCGCGACGTGTTGAAGGGAGCCCGCGGGCACTTGCTGGCCACGCTTCGCGAGATCGGAGACACCTGCCTTGACGAGATCCCAGAAGCCCTGCGAGAACGCAAGCTCACGGTTCGCGACGTGTTCTTCATCCTTGCCTGGCACGAGGCCCACCACCAGGGGCAAGCGCACCTGACCGTCAACCTCTACAGAGCGAGCCGGTAGCCGCGTTGCCCGTCCAGCGATACAATCAACGCTGTCGTGATGCAATCTGGCTGTACTCACATGAAAGGAGCTTACTGTGCCATCGGATCTGACCCGTCGCGGATTTCTCGGAAGTGCTGCGACTGCGGCTATGCTTGGCAGCGCCGCAACCATCGCGGCTGCTCCCAGCGAGGCTGATCGCGCCGCACAACCACGTCCCATCAAGATCCTTGGTATCTGTTGCAGCCCGCGCAAGGGCAAGAACACCGCTGCCGCCCTGAGCATCTGTCTCGACGCGGTCAAGGCGTTTGATGGGCGAATCGAAGTCGAACTCATCGAACTCGCGGGACGGAAGATTCCAGGCGAGGTGGCGGCAGGGATCGCGTTGGAGCCGGGCCAGCGCGATGACTTTCCCGCCCTGGTGCCGAAGCTCTCCGAGCCCGCTGTCGCGGGAATCATCCTCGGCACGCCCGTCTACTTCGGCAATATGTCGTCGCTCTGCAAGGCGTTTCTGGATCGTTGCATCGTGTTCCACAAGGACAAGCCGCTGGCTAATAAGGTGTGCGGCGTCTTGGCGGTGGGCGGCGCGCGGAACGGCGGGGTGGAGCTGACGATTCGTTCGGTGCAAGTGGCATTGATGTCGCAGCAGATGATCGTGGTGGGCGATGCCTTGCCGACCGGCCATTGGGGCGGGACGGTCTGGGGCGGCAACCCCGCCGTCAACACGGGTCCGACGCCCGACATCGCCCGCGACGTGGAAGGCATCGCCAGCGTCAAGAACCTCGGCCATCGCGTGGCAGAGATGGTGCTGCGACTACATGCCACCGACCCTGGCAGCGTGGTCAAGCCGCGCTGAGCATCGCGGGGGCGAAAGAAGGAACGCATCTTGCTTGGGGCCTTGAAATACCGCAACTTCCGCCTGTTCTTTTTCGGACAGAGCATTTCCCTGATCGGCACCTGGATGCAGCAGGTCGCCATGATCTGGCTCGTCTACCGGCTGAGCAACTCGGCGTTCCTGTTGGGGCTGGTGGGCTTTTGCAGCCAGATCCCCAGTTTCTTCCTGGCCCCCGTGGCTGGCGTGTTCACCGACCGCTGGAACCTGCACCGGACAATTCTCCTGACGCAGAGCCTGGCCATGGGCCAGGCCATGATCCTGGCCGTGCTTACCTTGACCGGCACGGTTGCCGTCTGGCATGTCCTTTTGCTTGGGCCAGTGCGCTATTCGGCCTGAGCCTGATCGCGTTTTCGTTTTCCCATGTTCTCTGGCTTTCGATGTCGCTGCTGGTGGTCAGCGGCTTCTCCGTGATGATGGAAACGGCGGCCAGCAACACCATCCTGCAAACCATCGTGGACGACGACAAACGCGGCC
>JBEKCP010000165.1:0-9917 GCA_050014815.1 Thermoguttaceae bacterium
GCTGCCGGCGATGACGCCCTCGGTGGGGCTGCTGGCCGTGGCGTAGAGCTTCTTCGAGATGCGGCCGGCCTGGTGCGCCAGCCGGCCCGATTGGGCCGCCAGACGCATGGCGCGGGCCATCGCCAGGGGGTTGCGGGCATGAGCGATGCCCGTGTTCAAGAGCACCCCGTCCACGCCCAGCTCCATGGCCGCCGTCACGTCGCTGGCCGTGCCCACCCCGGCGTCGACAATCACCGGATAGTCCGGGTCGCCGTCCTTGAGGTACTCCAGGCAGATGCGGATGGCGTTGGGATTGAGCACGCCCTGGCCGGAGCCGATGGGGCTGCCGGCCGGCATGACGCTTGCCGCCCCGGCAGCCTTCAGCCGGCGGGCCATGACCGGGTCGTCGCTCGTGTAGACCAGCACCTGGAACCCTTCGGACACGAGCTTCTCGGTGGCCTGGAGGGTCGCGAGCGGGTCGGGCAACAGCGTCTTGGCGTCGCCCAACACTTCGAGCTTCACCCAGTCGGCGCCGGGGTTGGACATCTGGGCGAGGATTTCGCGGCCGAGGCGGGCCACGCGAACGGCGTCGTCGGCCGTGAAGCACCCGGCCGTGTTCGGAAGGATCGTGTAGCGGCCCGTGTCGATGAAGTCCAGCAGGTTCTTGCCGGCCGCGTCGATAAGCCGCTCGCGGCGGACGGCCACGGTGATGCACTCGGCCCCCGACTCCGCCAGGGCCTCGCGCATCAGGTCATAGCTGGAGTACTTGCCCGTGCCGACGATCAGCCGGCTGGCGAAGGTGTGCGATCCGATCCGCAGGCAATCACTTTCGTCCTTCATGCTTCACCCCACATCCGCGGACATAAATCCGCGGATATACATCCGCGGCTATTTTCCGCTTTCATCCTTCATCCTTCATCCTTCATCCTTCCGCCTTCTCTTCCTACCCTCCACCGACGAGCGTAACGATCTCGAGCCGGTCGCCGGCGGCCAGCCGACGGCCGGCGTGGCCCTGCCGAGGGACCAATTGGAGGTTGACCTCGACCGCCAACGGCTTCTGCGCCAGAGCGAGCTGCTCCAGCACCGTGGCGACGGTCGAGCCGTCGGGCACTTCGTGCGGCTGGTCGTTGACGATGATTTGCATGCGACGGACTATTTGCCGGGGATGGGGGCGGCGGCCGAGCGGAGGAGCGTCTTGTCCAGGAAGTAAATCTGGTCGCTGAGCCGCTGGCCGGCGACCCAGCCGGTGGACGACCAGGGGATATAGTAGGCCCCGACGACGCCGGTGGATACCTCGGCCACATAGAGGATGGAGCGGCTTGGGAACTGCCGGGCCCCGCCCGTCCGGCGGAGGTCTGCCCTGCCGGTGGCGATGAGGAAGCGGGGGTTCCTGCCGGGGTCGATGCCCAGGTCGGCCAGGATATTGCGGGCGAAGAAGGCGTTGAACGTGCCGGTTTGCTTCGAGAGGGCCACCGCCCGCAGGTCGCCCGTCAGGAAGTCGAGGGACCAGACCGCCTCGATATCCTCGTCGCAATAACCGGTGGCGATGGCGAAATTCTCGCTATGGTCGGTGGCGACGGCGTGCAGGGGGGTATTGGGCCATAGTCCGCCCAGGAGGAGGCCCAACACGAGGCCGCCCCCGCCCCAGAGCAATCCATGAAATCTGCCCAGTCTCCAGAACATGGCATGGGTCCTCCTTTTGCCAACGTGCATGGTACACGGTTTTGCCCGGCCGTGGAAGGAGAGGGGATTGGGGATTGCACACGGCGCCCGGCGAACCCCGCGACGCAGTCGCGGGGCTTTTTCCAATCCAAAATCCAAAATCAAAAATCCTTTTCCCCCACCCCCTGTTGCAAACAGCGGCGGATCGGGTATAACGCGAGCGATAACCACTGATCATGGTCCCCAGGGCGTGTGAAACAAGGAGTCGAGCATGGCAAAGGTGAACGTGGCGTTGGTGGGGCAGGGTTTCATGGGCCGATCGCATTCCAATGCGTGGGGCCAGGTGAACAAGTTTTTCAAGCCGCCCGTCGAGGCGGTCATGCACACGGTGTTCGGGCAGAAAGAGGAGAATCCGGCGGCCTTTGCTGCGAATTGGGGTTGGCAGCATGCCTCGACCGACTGGCAGTCGCTGGTCCGGTCGCCGGAGATCGGCCTGGTGGACGTGGTGACGCCCAACTACATGCACGCCCCGGTGGCGAAGGCGGCGATTGCCGCCGGCAAGCCCTGCTCGTGCGAGAAGCCGATCGCCGGCTCGCTCTCCGACGCCCGCGAAATGGTCGAGGCCGCCCGGAAGGCCCGGGTCAAGACCTTCGTCTGGTTCAACTATCGCCGCTGCCCGGCGGTCGGCCTGGCCTATCAGCTCGTCAAGCAGGGGAAGCTTGGCGAGATCCGGCACGTGCGGGCGGTGTACTTGCAGGATTGGGCGGGCGAAGGGGTGCCCCTGTTGTGGCGGTTCGACAAGAACCTGGCCGGATCGGGGGCCCACGGCGATCTGAACGCCCACATCGTCGACATGACCCGGTTCGTGACCGGCCAGGAGATCGTCGAGGTTGCCGGGGCGATCGCCGAGACGTTCATCAAGGAGCGGACCCTGCCCAGCGGCGTGGCGCAGGGGGGGATTGCGGCGGGCCAGCAGGGCGCCGGCGGGAAGGGCCGCGTGACGGTGGACGACACCGTGCTCTTCCTGGCCCGATTCTCCGGCGGCGCGGTGGCCAGCTTCGAGGCCGCCCGCCAGGCCACCGGCAACCAGAACCGAAACGGCTTCGAGATCAACGGCACGAAGGGCTCGGTGAAGTTCGACTTCGAGCGGATGAACGAGCTCCAGTACTACGACGCCACGCTGCCCCGGGCCGTCCAGGGCTGGAACACGCTCATGTGTACCCACGGCGGCGATCACCCGTACGTGGCCAACTGGTGGCCGGACGCCCACATCATCGGCTACGAGCACTGCTTTACGAACCAGGCGTACGACATCCTCAAGGTCCTCGGCGGCGAGGAACCGACCCTGCCGATCCCCGATTTCAACGACGCCTATCAGACCCAGCGGGTGCTGGAAGCGGCCATGATCTCCGCCACCGAGCACCGCCCGGTAAAGCTGGAGGACGTGAAGTAGCCCGTAGAGTCCGTTGTCCGTTGTCAGTCGCCGTGACAACGGACCACGGACAACAGACTACGGACATCCCTCAATCCCGGCGGTTGCCGAACCGCATGAGGAGATACAAGAGGACCATGACGGCCTGGAGGGTGGCCGCGACATAGGTCAGGGCGGCGGCGTTGAGCATCTTCTCGACGTAATAGAGCTGTTCCTGATCGACGATGCCCAGGGCCGCCAACTGTTGCTTCGCCCGAGAGCTGGCGTTGAACTCCACCGGCAGGTTGACGACTTGGAAGACGACGACACTGCTGAACAGGCCGATGCCCAGCCAGATCACAAAGGGGCTCCAGTGCAGGGTGGCTTGGAGTACGGCGCCGACGATGACCAGCAGGATGCCGAGGTTGCTGCCGAGGCCGGCCAGCGGGACGGCGGCGTTGCGGAGGACCAGCGGGGCGTAGCCGAAGGCGTCCTGGAGGGCATGGCCCGCCTCGTGGGCGGCAATCCCGACGGCCGCCACCGAGCGGGTCTGGAAAACGTCGGTGCTGAGGCGGAGGACCTTGGCCCGCGAATCGTAATGATCAGTCAGTTGGCCGGGAATCTCCTCGATTGCCACGCTCCTGAGCCCCGCCGAATCGAGGACATACCGGGCGGCGGCGGCACCGCTCAGGGGGGCCGGCATCTCCCGCGTCGCCGCATAGGTCGATTGAACCCGGAATTGGGCCCAAAGGCCCAGCAGCAAGGCCGGGCTCACGAACAGCAGGTACATCGGGTCGAAAAACATGGTTGGGCCTCATCAGTTTCTGTTGCGGAAACCGGTGTTTACCTCTTTTTCCCCACACTAATATAGCACCAGCCGGCCGTTTGTGGTATACAGGGCAGACTTTGGGCTTTTTGACAAGCCCCGTCCGACCGATGATCATGTTATGGAGGACTATAAGCCATGGCAATGAAGAAGAAGCACTGGATTGGCGTGCCCACAATCTGTCTGTTGCTGGCGATTGGCGGGGTTACGGCTTTCATTTATCGGGCGGAGCTTATTGCTGCCGCAATCAGGGCTTGCGACCGAAGCCCCAACGCGGACAGCGCTTCTCCCGTGGCCTTCCGGCCGGCTCCGCTGGCGCCGAATGCGGAGGAGGCGCCCAAGGTGCAGACGGGGACTGGGGGAAATGCGGCAAGTTTGCCGAAGTGCCAGTGGCCGGATAACTTCAGCCTGGATGTGAACATCAAGCTGGCCCCGCCCGAGGTGCCCGAAAAAATCCAGGGTTCGACGCCGGGGGAAGAGCGTTAAGATATATCGCCGGGCGAGCGAATCCTCATCTAGACCCCCGCTAAAAAGGCGATATCATAAAGGTTGGAGAATACGGCATTTCCGTTCCGGCCTCGGGGGGTTCGATGCGGTTTTCTACATTTGTCTTCAAGAACGTCCTGCGGCGCCGCACTCGGTCTACGCTGACTGCGACCGGCATCGCGGTTGCGGTAGCCGCGGCAGTGGCCCTGGTAGGACTGGCGGACGGCTTCAAGACATCGCTCCTCGATAACTACGTGAAGGGCAACGTCACGTTGATCGTGTCGCGGTGCGATACGGTGAACTTGCTGACGGGCACCATGCCCGAGAAAACGGCCGATGAAATTGCCCAACTGCCCGAGGTCAAAGACGTCGGCGCCGGGCTGGTGGACTTCACGGCGCTGGAGGACCTGGGGAACGAAATGATTGGCGTTCAGGGATGGCCGGCCGGGGCGTACACCTTCGACGACTTGAAGATCCTCAAGGGGGAGTCGCTCTCCGAGAAGGACCACGGCAAGCACAACATCATCGTGGGCTGCAAGCTGGCCGACATCAAGAAAGTGGCGGTGGGGTCCACGCTCTCCATGTCGGACGAGAAACTCCACGTTGTCGGGGTGTTCCAAGGAGCCTCGCCCACGGTGGACGGCATGATCATTCTCCTCCTGGAGGACGCCCAGCATGTTCTCGGGAAGACGGGGGTGATTACCGGGTGCACCGTGCGGCTGAAGGACCCCAGCGACGAGAACATCAAGTCGGCGAGGGCGGCCATCGAGGGACCAGTGGCCGCGAAGTTCGGCCTCAAGGGAAAGATCTCGGCCATGGCCCCCGAACAGTTCGTCGACAACAATAATCAGGCCCGCTTCATCAAGGCCATGGCTTGGGCGGTCACGGTGATAGCCCTGATTATTTGCGGGATCGGCGTCTTGAACACGATGGTCATGTCGGTCTTCGAGCGGACCCGCGAAATCGGCATCCTTCGGGCCATCGGCTGGCAGCCGTCGCGGGTGATGAGGATGATCCTCATGGAGTCCGTGCTGCTGAGTCTGGTGGGGGGCGTTCTCGGCACGCTGATGGGCCTGGGGATGATCTTGGCCCTGAGTCGAGTGCCGTTGATGAACGGCGCCGTCCACGCCGCCATCACCCCCCGGATCATAGGTCAGGGATTCGCCATCGCGATTCTCGTCGGGCTGATTGGCGCCGCATACCCCGCCTTCCGCGGCGCCCGGCTCCTGCCTACGGAGGCCATCCGCCATGAGTAACATCATGAGTCATTCGGGCAACGGGGCGTTGCTGCGGGCCGAGCACCTGACGAAGCTCTATCCGGACGGCCAGGTGAACGCCCTCTTGGACGTGACGCTGGAGATCCGCCAGGGCGAGTACGTCGCGGTCATGGGTCCCAGCGGCAGCGGCAAGTCCACCCTGCTGAACATGCTCGGGGCGCTGGACAGGCCCACCTCGGGCGAGACCTACTTCGAGGGCCGCCCCATGTCGCGGATCCCCAATTGGAACCGCCTGCGGGCCCAGAAGATCGGCTTCGTCTTCCAGTCGTTCTACCTCCTGCCGGTCCTCTCGGCCGTGGAGAACGTTCAGGTGCCCATGTTCGAGTCGTCCTTGCCGGCGTCCCAGCGGGTCCAGCGGGCCGCCGATCTGCTGGAGCTGGTGGGCCTGGGGCACCGCATCCACCACACGCCGGACAAACTCTCCGTCGGCGAGCGCCAGCGGGTCGCCATCGCCCGGGCGCTGGCCAACGAGCCCGTCATCCTGCTGGCCGACGAGCCGACCGGCAACCTGGACTCGAAGTCGGCGGTCGGGATCTTCGACCTGTTCGCCGCGCTGCACCACGAGCAGGAGATGACCATCGTGCTGGTGACGCATGACGACGCGCTGGGCCAGCGGGCCGAGCGGATCGTTCGCATGCAGGACGGCCGGGTCCGCTCGGACGGTCCGAGCCCGGGCCTCCGGACTGCCGCTGCGGCAGCCAACGCCGCGGCCGCCGCTACTGCCGCGATCGCCGGCCACTCCGGCCTGCGGGGCCCCGCCGGGCTCACGTCGGGCCGGCCCAAGAGCATCCTGCCGCCGTTCGCCGTCCCGGACCGGGGATAGGGCGCCGGGTACGTTTAGCGGGCGGGCTTGCCCGCCGAGTTGTGCCGGACACGGCGGGCAAGCCCGCCCGCTAAACTTACGGCTTTTTTTCCGCCTCGCTCGCTTTGCGGAGTTTCATGCGAAACTGCTTGACTTCCTGCTGCGCCACCAGCGGCAGTTTCGCCCGCAGCGCGTTCTCGTCGCCCGGGAACCAGCCGGCCGGCTCGTTGTAGACGCCATGGTACTCGACGAAGATTCCGCCGTCGGGCCCCGCCAGCCGCGTGATCTTCACGTAGAAACCGGCGCCGGAGTAGGGATGTTTGGGGCCGTAGACGATCCGGGCCGCCGCGTCTCGATCCACCGACCGCCACTGGTTTGGATATTCGGGATCGTTCACGAACCGCGGATCGACCCGGGCCGCCAGCAAGAGGCTGCCGGGGCGCTGCGTCAAGACGGCGTGGCGGGTCGCACTAACTTCGACGCGGTCGAGAATCTTCAGCGTCGTGTAGAAATACCGCTCCTCGATCCCGCGTTTCGGGGTACCGCCGAGGCCGCGACGCTGCATTTCCTCTTCGGTGAGCAGTCCGGACTTGGAGAGCATGCGCTCCTCCGCCGCTTCCCCGCCCTCCTTTTCCTTGGCCTTTCCGTTGTCTTCGTTCTTGGCCTTCTCGGCCTGTTGTTTCGCCGTTTTCAGGAAGTTATCGGCGAACTTTTCGGAATTGAGGATCTCCCAGCGGCCGTGGGCAATGAACCCCACGTCGATCCTCCGGTAAATGGCCTGCTTGCCCTGCTTGCCGTCGGGTTTCCGTATCTTCAGGGAGAATTGTTCGACCGACTTGCTGATGGGGCCAATCTTCTCCTCCAATGCCCGGAGTGCGGCCGCTCGGTCGGCGCCGTCCTTGAGGACCGGTGGCGGCAATTGGATGGCCGTGCCGTCGGGCATGTCCACCCCCTTTTCGGTTAGTTCCGCCAGCAGGGGATTGGTGTCCGAAACCGCCGCACCCGGGGGGGGGTCGGCTGCCGTCAACAGGAAGAACAGGCCCAGCGCGATCGCATTCATGGACGGGTGCCTCACGGGTTGGGATGACCCTCTGAGCGTACCCTCTTGCCGGCCGCAGGACAACCTCAGTTTTCGCCTCGCATAGGGATTAGGGATTGGGGATTAGGGATTGGAGGTCTTGGGTCTTGGGTCTTAGGTCTTTGCACGGAGCCCCAAGACCCAAGACGTTCCCCACCTTCCACGTCCCGCCAAGGGGTGCTACACTGGTACGAACTGCCGGTAGGCGGATTACCTCGTTCGGATCGCTTGCAATAAGGAGAATCCATCGTGAAGAAGTTGCTTGGTGCGGCTCTGGCTGTCGCGTTGATGGGTGTCGGAATGGTGGGCGTCGCCCAGGAGAGCACGGCCGGGGGGGCCAAACCCCTTGTGACGGTGTCGTTTGCGGGCTATGACCAGTTGATGAGTGCGATCCAGAAGGCCGCCCAACGGGCCGGCCGCCCCGAGGTGGCTAAGATGGTGGAGCAGATGTTCGCCACGCAGGACAAGGGACTGGCCGGATTGGACAGGGCGCGGCCATGGGGTGTCGTCGTGTCCGCCGCTCCCGGCGGCGAGTTCCCCATCCAGGCGTTCATCCCGGTCACCGATCTGAACCAGTTGATGTCCCTGGCGCCCCTGCCGATGAAGCCGGACGCCGCCGGCGTGTACGAGCTGCCGGGCAGAGGCGGCAAGACCTTTTACGCCGCGCAGAAGGGGCAGTGGGCCTTCATCGTCGATAGCAAGGATGCCCTGGGCTCCGTCCCGGCGGACCCCTCCGCCGCGCTGGGCGAGTTGAGCAAGAAGTACCTCCTGGCCGTGCGGGGCTCGGTCAAGAACCTCCCGCCGGAAGTCTGCGACCTGGCCATTGCGAAGGCAAAAGAGAAGAATGCCATGACCCAGGGGCCTCGGCCCGGCGAGACCGAGGAGCAAGCCGCCATTCGCACCAACGTGGCCAACAAGACTGTTGATGCGCTGGGGGCGCTGGCCAAGGAGTTGGACGGCGTGCTCTTGGGCGTCGCGATGGACGCCGGCACGGGGGCGATTCGCCTGGACGCCGAGATCACTGCCCAGCCCGGGACGAAGACGGCCCAGCGGTTCGCCGCGGTGAAGGATGCCCAGACCAACTTCGCCGGCTTCCGGGCTGCCGGGGCCGCGGTGACGGTCCTGTCGGCCGGCACGATGGACGACGCGGACGTGGCCATCTTCAAGGCCGTCTCAGCCAAGGCCCGGACCATGGCGCTTCGGGACATCGATGGCAACAACGACCTCACCAGCGAGCAGAAACAGTTGGCCAAGAAGTTGCTCGGCGACGGGCTGGACGTGTTCCAGAAGACGATCGAGAACCGCAAGAGCGACTGCGGACTGGCCCTGCTCCTGGACGCCGGGGCGCCGACCCTGGTCGCCGGCATGGCGGTGGCCGAGGGCGCAAAGCTCGAAAAGGTCCTCAAGCAGCTCGTTGCGGAGGCCGCCAAGGAGGAGCCGAACCTGGCGAAGCTCGTCAAGTTGGATGCCGACAAGCACGAAGGGGTCAACTTCCACGTGGCGACCGTGCCCATCCCCGACCCGGAGGCCGCCGCGGTGCTGGGCAAGGACTTGACCATCGTCGTGGGGATTGGCAGCGAGAGCCTGTACCTCGGGGTGGGAAAGAACGCCTTGGCGACGCTCAAGCAGGCGATCGACAATTCGAAGAGCCAGGCGGGGAAGTCCGTGCCGCCGCTGGAGATTGTCGTTGCTGCCGGTCCTATCGCCCGGTTCATTGCCGAGGCAGCCCGGGACAACGTGGTGGTGGGGATGCTGGCGGGCCAGGTGGCGGAGGTGCTGGCTGCCTCCGGCGGGAAGGACCGCGTCAGGCTGGTTGCCCGGCCGATCCCCAACGGCGGCGGCGCGCAATTGACCATTGACGAGGGGATCTTGAAGGCGATCCTGACGATGGCTCCTGTGGGCGGCCCGCCCGGCGGCCCGATGGGAAACCCTGGCGGAAACGCCCCGCCGCCGGCCGGCCCCGCCGGCAACGATCCGTTCTGAGGAAGAACTCCCCTCACCCTACCCTCTCCCGGAGGGAGAGGGGATCAGTTTGCCCTCACCCTACCCTCTCCCGGAGGGCGGGACGGTCTTGCAACACCTTGAAACATAGGGACTTATGATTGCAATTCCGTTATTTCAGTTATGATTTTGCAGTTATGGACCGCTTTGACTTATTGCCGATAATCTGCTAGGATATGGGCGTCAACGGGATACATGGGCGTCAACCCACCCGAGACGAAACGAAGACCAGCAAGGATTCTTACCAATGTCCCGCTTCTCCGCAAGATTGTCTCTTGCCCCTTGCTTCCAAGAAAAACCACTGGGGAGCGCGTCAACGCCCCCCAATGGCGACCAGCAAGGTAACGGGCTGATAGACCCGTACCCCGCTGGTTGTATTTTACTTCACCCGGCTT
>JBEKCP010000166.1:0-9881 GCA_050014815.1 Thermoguttaceae bacterium
GACCGGACGCTCCGCGGCGAGAGCATCTTCGTGACGGAAGGGCGGTTGCTCTGCCGGCGGCTCTTGGCGAGCCGCTTCGAGGCGGAATCAGTCTTCGTGTCCGAGGAGTACGCGGAGGAGTTCTCGCGGATCGTGCCCGAGGGCGTGCCGCTCCTGGTGGCCCCTGAGCCGCTGTTGCTGGCGGTCGTGGGGTTCAAGTTCCACCGCGGGGCGTTGGCGGCGGGACGCCGCGGCCCTAAGCTCGGGCTCGATGAAATGCTGGCCCGCGCACTTCGCAAGGGGACAGTCCCATTTTCGGCCTGTCCGTTCGGACAGGCGGACGAAAATTGGGACAGTCCCCCAGTTATTGACGCGCCGCTAAGGCTCGTCGTCTGTCCGGAGATCACCAAGCCGGAGAACATGGGCCTGATCTTTCGCACGGCGGCCGGCCTGGGCCTGTGCGGCGTCCTGCTGGGCGAGCGCTCGTGCGACCCGTTCTCGCGGCGATGCCTGCGGGTGTCGATGGGCGCGGTGTTGGACATGCCCTTCGTCAAATCGACGGACCTCAGCGCCGACCTGGGCCGCCTGGCGGACTCCTGGGGAGTCGATCTCCTGGCGGCCGTGCTGGACCCCGCGGCCGAGACGCTCCGGGACATCCGCTGGCCGCGGCGCGCCGGAGTGGTCTTCGGGAACGAGTCCGAGGGCCTCCGCCAGGAATGGCTCGCCCTGTGTCCCCGCCGCGTGACCATTCCCATGCACCGGAGCACCGACTCGCTGAACCTGGGCGTCGCGGCAGCGATCGTCATGTACGAGATGATGCGCGAGCTACCACTCGCCCGACTTCCGGATCGCCGCCGAGGAGACATCCTCGCGGAATAGCTCGGGCGGGACCTCGCGCGAGATGCGGCGGAGCACGCCGGGCACGTCGAGGTCTCCGAGACGCACAAAGCCCGTCCCCATGTCGCGGCCGAAGACGAGGAAGCGGCAGCCGCGCTGGGCGATCGCCTCCAGGGCTCGCAGGCATGCGGCCGCGTCGTTCGAATAGTATTGCGGCGACGCGATCCGCCGCAGCGTGTCAACGCCCACCAGGAACGTGGCGCCGGGAAACAGCCGCGATTTCTCCTCGAACGTGGCGGCCCGGCTCAGGCACACAGGCAGTTCGGCCGGCAACAGGCGGAACCGCCGCTGGATTTCGTAATAGTCAAGCGGCGGCTTGTCGACGTTCCGGATCGACATTTCCACGGCCACCGGCAGCCCGAGGATTTCGCGGCCCACGTCGGCGATTCGGAGGTGGCCGGCGTGCGGCGGGTTGAAGGCCCCGGGCAAGATGGCCCGCGGCACCGGGGCTGCCGGGGCACCGGCCGGAGAACCGGCCGCCCCCTCGCCCCCGCTTGCCAAGACCATCTCGGCCTTGCCGAGAAGCAGGTCCCGCCAGGCCGGCGGCGCGATCGTCTCGTCGTGCTCGACTTCCTCCTCCCCGGCCAACGGCAGATCGAGTTGCACGGGGATCCCGCAGGCCCGGGCCGTTGCGTTCAGGAGCATGCGACTCACGACACGCTCCTCCTCGACGCGAGAGCGGAGGTCCTTCCGGAACTCCACAGACCAGGTGGCCGTCCGGCTGGCGGTCTGAAGGGCAACATGGGCCCGATGGGCGCCCCGCTTGGGGCGATCGGTCGAGAGACCGGCCGTCGCCGCAATGCCGGCCGCCAGATCGTCCGGCGCACCGTACTGTCTCGCCCGGCCCAATGCCACCACGGCCATCGCCCGGGCCGTCGGGGCGCCGCAGAACTGGTCGGGCCTTCCCCCCAACCAGGAGATGAGCGAGGCCTCGCTGTACGGCACCACGGCCTCCAGCAGCGTCCGCGAAGCGCCCGGCACCTCCAGCAGTTCGGCGATGGCACGGCTCCCGCCCCCGCTCATGGCCAGAACGACCTGCCCCGGGGCGTCGTGGATCAGTTGCACGAAGGAGTCCAGACTCGTGCTCATTGCGCTGCTACCGCCCAGCGGGTGCGACGCTTCAACCCGCTGCCAATCCCCCCGACGCAGTCGGGGGGCTTTTCGATCCCTAAATCCCTAAATCCCTAAATCCCTAAATCCCCAAATCCCTAAATCCCCAAATCCCTAAATCCCCAAATCCCTAAATCCCTAAATCCCTAAATCCCTAAATCCCTAAATCCCTTAATCCCTTAATCCCATCCCCTCGAGTCCGCACTACGGGCGTCATTCTAGGCTCATATCTAATACCTCACAAGCCGCTCCAAGATTTGCCGTCCGCCGGCGAATGACCCTTTAGAGCGTTTTCCGTCTCATAACAGGTCCAGGAGGATCACTATCATGATCAAGAAAGTCATTGTCATTGCGATGGGGGTGTTGTTGGCGGCCACCTTCCTGTTTGGCCGCAACGCCATCGGCTACCTTCGCACGTCGGTGAGTTGGGTCCGCGAGTCGGCCCAAAACGCCGTGCCGGTCGACTTCCAGATCGACCATGCGCGGAACATGATCAAAGACCTCACTCCCGAGGTCCGCCAGAACATGCACGTTATCGCCAAGGAGGAGGTCGAGTTGAAGCGGCTGGAGGAGCAGATCGCCGCGGCCGAGACCCGACTGGCCAAGGAGAAGGATCAGATGCTGCGCCTGAAGGAGGACCTGGCCGGGGGCAAGGGCCCCTTCCGATACGGCAATCGGACCTACACGGCCGACGAGGTCAGGGCCGACCTGGCCAATCGCTTCGAGCGGTACAAGACGGGCGACGCGACGCTGGCCAGCCTCAAGGCCATCTGCGAGGCCCGCGGGCGGAGCCTGGTTGCCGCCCGGCAGAGGCTCGACGGCACGCTGGCGGCCCGGCGGCAATTGCAGGTGGATGTCGAGAATCTCGATGCCCGCAGCCAAATGGTCGCGGCCGCCCAGACCACCAGCAACTTCCAGTTCGACGAGAGCCAGTTGGGCCGCGTGAAGGAGCTGGTCTCGAACCTCCGCACCCGGCTCGACGTGGCCGAGAAGCTGGCCAACGCCGAGACGGAGTTCCAGGGGGAGATCCCTTTGGACAAGCCTACCCCGCAGAACATCGTCGACCAGATCGGCCAGTTCTTCGGCCAGACCGGACCGGACGCCGCAAAAGTGGCCAAGCAGTAGAATCGTGCGTAACTGCCGAGGAAATGGTACCATGGTATCGTTGGTCCAACACATTCAGGGGCTCGTCGCCATGGTGCTCGACGGTGCCAAGCCCGCCGCGAAGGAGGGGCCATTTGCCGGTACGGAGAAGTTCATGCTGTGGGTGGATGCCGTGGGAGGCTATCGCGTCTGCCTGGGGGAGGAGGTCGTGATCGGCCAGCCGTCGGAGAGGGAAAAGGGGACAGTCCCCATTTGCCGGAACGGCCCTTCGGGTGCTTTGCACAAATGGGGACTGTCCCCTTTTCCCGGCACGGGGGCGGACATCCCGATCCTGGCCGACCTCTCCAGCCGCCACGCCCGCATCCGCCGCGACGGCGAGAACTACGTGATCGAGGCCCTGCGGGACGTACTGCTGGACGGCCGACCCGTCCGCTCGTCCGGCTGGCTGGCCGACGGCAGCCGGATCGAGCTGGGCGAAGGGGTCCGGCTGGCCTTCCGCCGGCCGCACCCGCTGAGCGCGACGGCCCGGCTTGAACTCGTGAGCCGCCACCGGACCGAGCCGCCCTCCGACGCGGTGTTGCTCTGGGCCCAGACGTGCATCCTGGGCCCGAAGGCCCAAAGCCATGTCGTGTGCCGCGACTGGCCGGGAGAGGTCATCCTTTCGCGGCAAGCGGGGAGGCTATACTGCCATGCGCCGGGCGTGATGGAGATCGACGGGGTTTGCGTCCGCGGGCGGGGACCGCTTGCCGGGAATTCCCGCGTCCGTGGCGAGGGATTCTCGTTCAGCCTGGAACCGATTGGATAATACTAAGGTTGAAGCCGCTTGCGGCTTCGCAAAGGCCCAGGGGGGTTGCCGTGCAGCCCGAGGTCCGCAATACGATCGACGCGCCGGCCGCCGAAAGCGGATCGCCAGGTCCGCGCCCACTGGGCCCCTTCGTCTACGCAAGCGGCGCCCGTCCGCTGGAGGGCTACACGATCAAGCGGGGCGTCGGCCAGGGCGGATTCGGGGAAATCTACTACGCCACCAGCGACGCAGGCAAGGAAGTCGCCCTGAAGCTCGTCCGGAGGAACCTCGACGTCGAGCTCCGCGGCATCCGCCAGTGCCTCAACCTCAAACACCCTAACCTGCTGGACCTTTACGATATCCGCCAGGACGCCCACGGCGACACGTGGGTCGTCATGGAGTTTGTCGCGGGCAAGTGCCTCGAGGACGTGCTGGCCGCCCATCCCGCCGGCCTGCCGCTGGAGGAAACCCTCGCCTGGGTCCGCGGCATCGGCGCCGGCCTGGCCTACCTGCACCAGCGGGGGATCGTCCATCGCGATCTGAAGCCGGGCAACGTTTTCTCGGAGGAAGGCGTGGTCAAGATCGGCGACTACGGCCTCTCGAAATTCATCTCGTGCAGCCGCCGCAGCGGTCACACCGAGAGCATCGGCACCGTCCATTACATGGCCCCCGAGGTGGCCACCGGCCGCTACGGCAAGGAGATTGACATCTATGCGCTGGGCGTCATGCTCTACGAAATGCTCACCGGCCGGGTGCCGTTCGAGGGGGAGAGCGTGGGCGAAGTGCTCATGAAGCACCTGACGGCCCAGCCGGACGTCTCGATGCTTGCCGAGCCGTACCGGGGCATCGTTGCCCGCTCGCTGGAGAAGGACCCTGCGCGGCGGTTCCACAACGCCGGCGAGATGCTCGCTGCGCTGGGGGAGCCGTGTTGGAGTTCGTACCGCGGCGAAGGAACCCCCCCATGCAATGGCGGGGCTTTGGGAACAAAACCACCCGCAGCGCCGGTCCTTTGTGCCGAGGTCGTGCCGGATGCCGGCGTGCCACCGGAGCGGCCGCCTTCGATGTTCTCGCGGCGATTCCAAAGGATGTTCCCGCCCGGGGAAGAGCCGATCGCGCGGGGAGTCCGGGCGCTCGGGCGGAAGTTCGACGCCGCCTGGGCCCAGCGCAACTGGCCCAGCAGAATACTGCTCTTATTCCCACTGCTCCTGTTGGCGCCCGTCGCGATTTACCTTTCCATCCCGTTGGCGATCGCTTACCTCTTCTATCGCTTCGTGCGGATGCTCGTCCTGACGCCGGACCCCGGCCCCGGCGGCAGACCGTCGCCGAGTGTCGCGGCCTCCCCTCGCCCTCTGGGAGAGGGGCAGGGGGTGAGGGTATGTCCGCCGCCGCCGGCCCGCCCTGCGCCCGTCGCCCCGCCTGCGCCGCCGCCTCCTATCCCGGCCATCGTGCTCTCGGCCCGGGAACGCTTCACCGAGCTGATCGGCTCGCTGCTGACCGGGGCCATGGCTGCGGTGGTCATGTCCGTCGTGATGGTCGTCATCGTCGCCTATCACAACGGCACTCCCACATCCGAACAATGCGCCTGGATCGTCCTGGTGGGCATTGCCGGGACCTGGGGCGTGCTGGTGATCACGAAATTCTGCGAAGGCCGCGCGGAAGACCCTGTGCTGCGGCGGTTCCTCCTCATGATCCTCGGGCTGGGGCTCGGGCTGGCGGCCTGGCTGGCGGCCGACCTCCTGCTGGTCAACTTGCCGCCGCTCCCGGCCGTCCCGGCGCTGCGGCCAGGGGCGCAAAACTTTCACGCCGATGGGCGGCCGCTGCCAATGGCCTACATGGCGGTGTTCGGCACGCTGTTGCTCCTGTTGCGATGGTGGCGCCAGACCGCCCCGCTGCGCGACTCCCGGGTCCGTCTATGGTCGATCGCCGTCTCGTGCCTGGTGGCGATGGTGGTGGCCGGCGTCTGGGATTTCCCGCAACCGTGGCTGGTGATGGTGGCGGGCGTGATGTCGGTGTCCGTGCAGTTGGCCAGTCCGTGGGTGCCCCTGGACAAGCGGCTCCACCCGCAGCGAAAGACCGTCATTTAACGCAGTCCGAGGATCGCAATGACTCCGATAATGGGCTTTTTTTCTCCGATAATGGGCCTTCCGATAGTACTCCTCCTGCTCCTCCTGCTGGCCGGTGCGCTGGTGGGGCTGGTGGCGCTGGTCGTCAACCGGCGGACGCGGCCGTTCGGCCTGGCAATCCTGTTCGTCGGAGAAGGGCTGCTGGCCCTGTTGCTTCTTGTTGTTGCGCACCGGCCGTCGGCGCCGATGCCGATGGCCTCCTTTTCAGCATCCGTCGATCCGGCAACGCCTGGCGCAGTAGCGCCCCCGCCGCTGGAAACGATCCCGCCGAACTCCCCTCTCCCTCCGGGAGAGGCGCTGGAAGTCAAGGGTGAGAAGGGGGTGAACGGGGTAAAGGGTGAGACGGGGGTGAAGGGCGAGAAGGCGGCCCAGCCCACGCGGCCGGCATGGGTCGATGAACCGCCGCAGTACGTCAATAATGCCTACCTGATGCCGGTGACGGTCGGCCCCTATACGACGGGACTGGAGTGCGAGGCCAAAGTGCCCGCCGCGCTCGAAACCGCGCTGGGCGACTATATCGACCTGTATCTCGGCCCGGCGGCCACCCGGCGGGTCAGACTGCCCGATAGCGGCTACGAGCTCCGCCGCCAGTTCGTCCGGCAGGAGTGGGTCGAGACGGTCCAGACCTCGGTGGGCCGGATGGTTGTCTTGCACCTGCAACTTGCGCTGGACCGCAAGATTCAAGACCGCATCCGGGACGCGCTCCGCGAGAGCATGGTGGCCGAGCGGCTGCGGCTGGCGGCCTTCGGATTCTGCGGCGTGATGGCTTTTCTCGGCGCGGTGTTCGGATATCTGAAATTCACCGGAAGACGGAGATAGTTGTCAGTTGTTCGTTGTCAGTGGTCAGTTGTCAGTTGTTCGTTGTCGGTTGTTCGTTGTCGGTTGTTCGTTGTCAGTTTTGGATTGTCATTGAGATAATAACGGAGTACTGAGTACTGAGTACGGGGTACTGAGTACTGACAACGGACGACTGACAACGGACAACGAACAACTGACGACTGACAACTCTTACCCATGGCGCAAACCCCCTCCGACCGCCTGTTGATTGACCGGATCCGCACGGGCGAGCCCGAGGCATGGAACGAGTTGATCGCGCGGTTCGAGGGGCGGCTCTTGGGCTACGTCGTCCGCCGGGCCCCGAGCCGGGCCGCCGCCGAGGACCTCGTCCAGGAGACCTTCGTCGGGTTCCTCACGAGCCTGCCGAACTACGACCCGCGGCAATCGCTCGAAGGATACCTGTTCTCGATCGCCGCGCACAAGCTGACGGACCTGCTGCGCCGCGAGGGCCGCCGGCCCACCCTGCCCCTGGCTACCGACGACGCCAGCGGCGGCTGGCAGCCGGCGGACCGGGCACGGCCCCCCAGCAGCGTCGCCCGCAGCCACGAAAATCGCGACCTGAAGGAGTCGGCCCTGGCGGGCGCGCTGGGCCACGAGATCGACCATTGGCGCCGCCACGGCCAGTGGGAACGACTCCAGGCAATGGAACTCCTGCTTGTCCGCGGATGGGCGAACAAGGAGGTCGCCGCCAGGCTGGGGATCTCCGAGCAGACGGTGGCCAATTACAAGTCCGAGACAGTCGCGAAGCTCCGCGCGGCGGTGGGGAGACAAGAGGGATTAGGGATTGGGGATTAGGGATTTGTTTAGCGGGCGACCATGCTGCGCATGGTGCCCTGCCCGCCGTTCTTGAGGAGCCGGACACCATGACCTCTCCCCTTCGCCAAGCCGACCTGGAAGCGTATCTCGACGAGGCACTGCCGGCCGAAGAGATGGCCGAGACCGAGAAGGCGCTTCGCGACGCCCCCGAGTTGGTCCGGCGGCTCTCTGAGATCCATGCCCGGCGGGATTCGGGTGTGTTCTCCCTCGGCGAGGTCTGGCGGCGGCACCGGCTGAGCTGCCCGTCCCGGGAGCAGTTGGGGAGCTTTCTCCTCGGCGTCCTGCCTGAGGAGACGGCCCACTATGTCACGTTCCACTTGGAGGTGGTCGGCTGCCGGTATTGCCAGGCGAACGTCGCCGACCTGACGAGCCGGGAGGCGGAAGCCGGCGAGTCGGTCCAGCGGCGGCGAAGCAAGTATTTTCAGTCCAGCGCGGGATACCTGGGGAGGAAGGGGATTGGGGATTAGGGATTGGGGATTGGAAGGGTGGGAAGGACGCGAGTCTAATCCCCAATCCCCAATCCCTAATCCCTTCTCTACTGCCCGAGCACGGGACGGCGCATCAGGCAGGACCATGCCGGGTAGCCTGCCTTGTGCAGGGGGCTTTCCAACCGGCAGTTGGTCAGCCGGACGGTCTCGAACAGGCGGCCGAGATCGAGGTATATCTGCCGTTTGCTGAGGCGGGGCCGCCCACCTTCGGCGGGCACCCGGCCTTCGGCGGCGTCGCCAAGGGCGCCGGCCAGCGTCAGGAAGAGCGAGCCGGGACGCGTCACTCGCCACAGTACGTCGAGATAACGGCTCAGGTCGTGCTGCCGGACGAAGGGGTACAAGCCGGCGTCGTAGACGAAATCGAACTGGCCGGCCATGGGGGCGAAGTCGAAGATGTCGGCCAGGACGAACCGGGGCAAGGCGTCCTCGAAGTCCGCGCGGACCCGGGCCCGCTCGATCGCCGTCGGCGAGCTGTCGACCGCCGTGACCTCGAATCCCCGCTTGACCAACTCGACGGCGTCGGCGCCCGTGCCGCAGCCGATCTCCAGCATGACGCACGGCCGGACGAGGCCTTCGTCCAGCGCGCGCAAGAGTTCGGCGGCGGGGAGTCCCGTCTCCCACGGCGGCGTGCCCTCGCGGTAGAGGGCGTCCCAATCCAATCGCCCGGATACAGCCGTGTCTGTCAGCCCGTTCATGCGTGGTCTCCTTTCCTTCTAGTTTGCGTCTTCAGGGCGTTTTGTGCAAGGTCCTTGTGCCGGCCGGCGGCATGCGGGAGAATGGGGCGATACGGAAGGAGGCAGTATGCAGTCGCGACGGCGAGAGTTTTTGGCGGCAGCGGCGGGCCTGGGCCTGGGGGGGCTAGGAGGGGCGGCCGCTACCCTGTTGGCTGCCCCACCCAAACTCCTGCCCTTCCGTAAGACAGACCCCCCACCCGCCCCAGCCGCCGCCACGGGTGATTCCGAAGAGCCCAATACGCCCCCCGAAAGCCTTATGCTCGAACATGCCGTCCAGGAACGGCTGCTGGGCGTCTACGAAGAGGTCGCCGGGCGACTCCAATCGCAGGAAGACGCCCGGGCAGCCGGTCTCTTGCACCAGGCCGCCGCCCTGGTGCGGAAGTTCTATGAGGACTTCCACCAGCGGCTCGAGGAACAATACGTCTTTCCACATTTCGAGAACCACGCCCAGTTGGGCCCCTTGGTCAAGACGCTCAAGGCCCAGCATGCGGCTCTTCGGGCGATGACGGACAAGATCCTGGAGGCTACGGGCAACCGGCCACCGGCGGCGGGGGCCCTGCCGGCTGAGGGGGCCCGCTCGGAATTGGCCCAGGCCTGCCGCAAAACGGTGCGGTTGTGCCGCCCCCACATGGCCCGCGAGGCCACCGACCTCTTCCAAGCCCTTTACGATGCCGTGCCTGCTGCCACTCTCAATCAATTGAGCGAGGTGTTCGAGAAGAAGCAGGAAGAGGTCTTCGGGGACGACCCGCTACAGAACATCCTGGCCGAAGTCGCCGGGATTGAGAAGGAGCTGGGACTCCTGGACCTGAGCCGGCTGACGCCGTAGCCCCTCATTCGGGGTGTTTTACAACGGGGATCGGTTGCCCTATACTGGTGCTCTGTCAACGGTGGTTTGATGGAGGGGTGGCACGCCCTGAAAGGGCGTGGCGAGCCGTGTAACCACGCCCTTTCAGGGCGTGCCACCCATCACTCGACGACTGACAGAGCGCTTTTAGTCTGCGTTGATCGT
>JBEKCP010000167.1:0-9873 GCA_050014815.1 Thermoguttaceae bacterium
GAAGCATGGTCGGGCACGGTCGCGAAAATGGGACTGTCCCCTTTGAGGCGAGCCGGGGTGCGGCGGCCCCGCAGCCAGAGCATCGCCGCGCACCCGGCGATCATGACCGTCAAGAGGCCATAGCCGGCGGTCCACCATCGCGATTGCTGGGCCAGCGTCAGCCGCGGCTCCAGCACCAAGGGGTAGGCCGCCAGGCCCAGCATGCTCCCGAGATTGCTGGCCGCATAGAGGAAGTACGGATCCTTCGCCGAGCGGTGGCCAGTGGCGGTGAACCATGCCTGCAACACCGGCGCGGTGGCCGAAACACAGAAGAACGGCAACCCCACCGACACGGTCATGACCACGAGGAGCCATGCGGCGGGATGGCTGGTCGCCAGTCCCGTCCAGACGTGGGCCACGGCGATCGGCAGCACCAGGCAGGGCAGCGCCAGCAACACGAGGTGGAGGACCGCGTGCCGGCGGGCGCCGAGCCAGTTGACGGCCACGTGGGCGTAGACGTACCCGGCCAGCAGGGCCGCCTGGTAGAAGACCAGGCAGGTGTTCCACACCGAGGGCGAGCCGCCCAATCGCGGGAGCACCATTTTGGCGAACATCGGCTCCACCGCGAACAGGAGCGTAGCGCTCAGGAACATCGCGGTTGCAAAGAAGAGTTGCACGTTAGCAGGCGGTAGTGTGTTTCAGGTGGTCGAGCCGGGCAAGTCCGGCGGCGCCGATGTAGCCGGCGTCGCCCCCCAGCGAAGCGAAGTCGATGGTGGTCCGCTCGGCCAGGACCGGGAAGGCGCGGCGCCGGACTTCGTCGCGGACCCTGGCGAGGAAGCGGCGGCCCGTTTCGGTCTCGTGGCCGCCGAAGGTCATGGCCCCGCCCAGGAGCACCCCGTTGGGGTCCACGGTGTGCATGAGGTTGACGACGCCGATGCCCAGGTAGGCGGCCGTATCGAGGATGATTTCCACGGAGAGATCGTCGCCCACCTCGGCCTCGGCGGCCAGCAACTTGGGGGTCAGCGCTTTTCCGGCGGCGAGCCGGTCCGCCAACGACGACTTCCGCCCGGCGGCCAGCGCCTCGCGGGTCCGCTTGATGACGGCCGTGGCGCTGGCGTAGGCTTCGAGGTGTCCGCGGCGGCCGCAGCCGCACAACCGGGCGTCTTCCTGGAAATTGATGATGAGGTGCCCGCACTCGCCGCCGTGGCTGTGCTCGCCGCTCAGGCAGGCGTCGCCCAGGATGATTCCGCACCCGATCCCGGTTCCAAGCGTGAACAGCACCATGCTGTGGAACTCGCGTCCGGAGCCGACCCAGAACTCGCCGTAGGCGGCCGCATCGGCGTCGTTGGCGAAGGTCACCGGGAGGCCCGCGTGGCAGGCGACGCGGTCCCGAATGGGGAAGTCGTCCCAGCCCTTCAGATTGACCGGCTTGATGAGCCGGCCGGCGGGGATGTCCATGGTGCCGGGCGAGCCGAGGCCGACCCGCGCAACCGCCGCCGGCTCGAGTCCCGCGCGGCCGACGGCCTCCTGGACCGCGGCTCCCATCCGCCGGGCGGCGTCTTCGGCCCCGCGGTCAATCTCGGTCGGAAGGGTCAGCCACGAGAGCGGCCGCCCCAGGTTGTCGACCACCCCGACCTTGATGTTCGTCCCGCCAAGATCGATCCCGGCGAAGAAGGGCGGGGCGGCCTCCGCGGCCGTAATGAAATGACGTGTCTGGGACATGGAACCCTGCGCCCGCTTTCCAATGAACCACCGGCCAAGCTCCCAGTATAGAGGCCGGCCGGCCGGAGGGCAACAGGCCCTACTCAAAGAGATTTTCGCCGGAAATAGAGGGGCTTCAGAGGACCGCTCAACGGGTGCCGCACGGTGTACGTGGCGATCATGTCCTCCTGGTGCATCAGGAGCCACGGCTGCGTCTGGCTCTCGCCGTTCTTTGTGAACACGAGGTCGTCGGCCAGGTGGACGGCGGCGTGGATGACGGTGTCGCCCTGGGTGCTCAAGAGCACCAGATCGCCCAACTGGGAGGGCCCTTGGATGTTGTAGTAATCCTTCTGGAGCACCTCGCGGACGTGGGCCATGTCGTTGAAGCGATCGTCCGGCGCATCGCCCTGGAAGAAGTTGAAGGACGACCAGAAGCAATCCTGGTTGACGCGGTCCAGGCCCGCCGTCGTAAATGGATGGTTGTAAAGATGATCGCGGGCGAACTGGGGCAGCAGCAGGAGGATGTTCATGGGCACTCCCTTCTCGACCCGCTGCGCCGCCCGCAACAGCGGAAGGATGTCCTTGTGCCGGCCCCCCACGCCCCAGTAGTTGGCCAGCGCGTCCGTGTCGGCCTCGGGGCCGACGTGCAAGCGGACCAGCAACGTCTCCTTCCGCTGCACCGCCTTGATGAACCGCCGCCGCTCGGCATCGTCGGGCAATTGCCGCAGGGCGGGCTCGAAATCCGCGAACAACAAGAGCGACGGGCCCTGCGGGTACAAGAGTCCCTTGAGCAGGTTGAGAGACGCCGCCGACAGGCAGCTCCGAGTCAAGCGGTCCTCCACGTGCCCCGGCCGGAACCAGATCGGATCAATCTGCCGCTGGTTCTCGGGAAACTCCACCAGTTGCTGGTAGATCTTCGCCCGAACGTCCGGAGCCAGGGTGAGGATCAGCTCGTCGCCGGGTTCGAGGGCCACGCCCTCGGGGCTTGTCGTCCACTTGCCCCGTTGGGCGATCTCCTCCATTTCGTTCGCCGAGAGTCCCGCCGCTCCCAGGAACTCGACCGCCCGATCTCTTGAAAATCCGTGGAAGAACCAGCGGACCGGCGGCTGGTCGGGCGGCTGCACGAGGACGAATTCGTCGGGCAGGCTGAGCGTCATGGGCGTGTAGTCGAGCTGGCCCCAGGGACCCGGCTTGCCCAGGATCACCTCCTCCGAAACGACCTGACTGCCTTCCGGCAGCGCCTCTACGGGGTGCCGCCGGCCCAGCCGATCACCGGTCCATAGAAAGGTGACGACCAGCCACGGCGCGATCAACAAGAGGGCCAACAGCGCCAGATTGCGCTTCGAGATGTGTACGTGCACGACCGCTGGCGCGGACGCACCCGCCGGCTTGCGACGCGGTTCTTCAGACGCGGCACTCACGATTCTGTTCCAATGCAATTCGGGCGGTGCCGGCAGGGACAATGGCACCTTTCAGGTAGGTAGCGCCCGAGTGCAAACCTTAAGGACTATTATACAGCCCCTTCGATTAAATTTGCAAAATGCTCCGACAGCGAGACATCCTTTTTTAAGGTATTTTGGACGCCCCCACTGTCACATTTTTTTCCGAAGGAGCCCTACTACCCCGCGGATGGGTGGCACGCCCTGAAAGGGCGTGGTTGGAGGGCTCGCCACGCCCTTTCAGGGCGTGCCACCCGTCCTACGGGTTGGGCAAAGTTTAACGCCTCTCCTGCCGATAGGATTGTGTAAGACTGTCTCTGCCCAGCGGACCCGATATGGCCGAATCGACGCACCAAGAAAGGTCATCGCCGTCTCCCTCTGTTGTGGCAGGGGGTGCCGGTGAAGGCAAGGCCGGTCCGCGTACGGGCCGGAGACTTCCGCCTTACACGCGGAGCCTCCTGCGGATTCGCGTTCCCGTGCGGGTCACGCTGGCCGAGAAGCGGCAGCCGCTGGGGCGGATCATCGAGTTGAGCCCCGGCGCGATCCTGCAGTTCGACAAGTCGTGCGAGGAGATGCTGGATCTGTTTGTCGGGGACCGCCCCATTGCCTGCGGCGAGGCGGTGAAGGTGGGCGACAAGTTCGGCCTGCGGATCACCTCGATCACCCCGCCGGACGAGCGGTACTACCCGCTCGGGACCGCAGAGCCCCGCCCGCGGCCGTAACGTCGTCGAGAACTGACGTTTAGCGGGCGGGCTCGCCCGCCGTGCGGAAAACGCCACTTCAACGCGGCGGGCAAGCCCGCCCGCTAAACGAACGAGCGACCCCCGTTACGGCATCATCTTCCGGAACTCGGCGAAGAGGTAGTTGCTGTCGTGCGGGCCGGCGGAGGCCTCGGGGTGATACTGCACGCTGAAGGCCGGGACCTTGCGGTGCCGCATGCCCTCGATGGTGTTGTCGTTGAGGTTGAGGTGGGTCACCTCGAACTCGGCCGGCAGCGAGTCGGCGGCAACGGCGAAGCCGTGGTTCTGCGTGGTGATTTCCACCCGGCCCGTCGCATAGTGGAGCACCGGCTGGTTCGCTCCGCGATGGCCGAATTTCAACTTGTACGTCTTCGCCCCGCAGGCCAGTCCCAGCAGTTGATGACCCAGGCAGATGCCGAAGATGGGCTTGCGGCCCAAGAGCCCGCGGATCGTTTCCTGGGCGTAATCCAGCGGCTCGGGGTCGCCGGGGCCGTTGGAGAGGAACACGCCGTCCGGCTCGTGCCGGAGGACCTCCTCCGCCGTGGCCGTGCCCGGCACGATCGTCACGCGGCAGCCCATCTGGAACAAGTGCCGGGCGATATTCCATTTCATTCCGTAGTCCAGGGCGACGACGTGAGGGGCGCCGGGGCCCGGTGCGGGGCTTGACGCCGCATCGCCGTGGAGCCTTGCCCACGGATTCAGGCCCTCGTGCCACTCGATGCTCCGCTCGGGAATGACCTCGCGGACGAGGTCGCGGCCGACCAGTCCCGGGCTGGCCTGGGCCTTGGCCACCAACCGGGCGTCGTCGCCGTCGACGCTCGACAGGATGCCCTTCATGGCGCCCTGAATCCTGATCCGGCGGACGAGGGCCCGCGTATCGATCCCCTCGATGCCCACGATGCCGTACCGCTGGAGGTAGTGGTCCAGTTCCTCGTCGGCGCGGAAGTTGCTCGCTCGGCGGCTCCGCTGGCGGACCACAAAACCGGCCAGGTGCGGCTTCGAGCTCTCGACGTCCTCCACATTCACCCCGTAGTTGCCGATCTCCGGATAGGTCATGGTGACGATCTGCCCCCGGTAGCTCGGATCGGTCAGGATCTCCTGATACCCCGTCATGGAGGTATTGAAACAGACTTCGCCGTCGACCTCGCCGATCGCGCCGAAGGCCGTGCCGAGGAAGACCGTGCCGTCTTCCAGGGCGAGTTTTGCAAACTGGGGCATGTTTATTACTCTTCCCCTTTTTCCGGCGTGATCAATCAAGTCTCGGCGGCTGTCGGCCCGATAGCAGTTGTACGGGCTGTGGGTCTCCGGACGAGGCGGTCCTAACCGTCTGCCCCGTCCAGCCAGCCTTAGGTGAGGGTTCCTGTACCGGCGAGCAGGAACCCTCCTTTTTTGCGCACACTTCCTGCTATTATATCCGATCGAACTTTGACGAAACACTAGCCCGACGCGCCAGCGAGGGAAATCCGTTGCCAGTCCCTCGCTTGCGCTTCGGGCTAGTGTTTGGCCGTGAACCATCCGGACTAGCCGGCGGCAGATGCAGCCAGACGAATGCCGTGAAACAGGAGGAAAACAACCCCGATCGCCGCCAGGATCGTCTTGATCGACTCCAACCGGCTGGGCAGGGCCGCTTGCGGCGACGCCGGCGACTCCACAGTGCTGGAAGCCGCCACTGACGCAGATTGCTCGGGCCTCTGCGGGCCATGCGTGAAATTGGACGCCTGGGGGCCCGGTGGGCTCCCGACCGCGGCACCGGAAGACGGAGAAGCCGGAGAGACGCTACCGGTGGCCGCCGCCGGTGGAGCGATCGTTGCGCTAACAGCGGGTGCGAAGTAAGGCGGCGTAGATTGGGTAACAAACAAAGCCTTGTCCTGCTGTAGGCGATGGAAGTCGCCGCCCGTTGAAACCATGAAGTCCCTCACCCGGCCGCAATAGCTGCCCATGGTTCTCCCGCCACCGGTCCCAAAGAGGATGCCGGCCAGTTCACCCCGCTCGTTAAGGATCGGCCCGCCGGAGTCGCCCAGCCGGGCGCCGGCTTCGAGTTCGACCATCTCGTTGGGCAGATTCCCGCCGGGGGAGAGGTATTCCGTGCACCGTCCCGAGACCGCCCGGTACGAGTCCGAGCCATAGCCGGCGATCCAGAGCAGTTCGCCGGGCCGGGGCGGCTGGGTCGCCAGCGGGATGGGCTCCGCGTAGGGCCGCACGATCGCCAGTGCCGCCAGGTCCCAGTCGCGATCGGCCTTGAGCACCAGGGCGCCCGCGCGAAAGCCATCCGGGAATATGACCGTTATCGCCCCGGCAGCATCGCGAACCACGTGCCAGTTGGTCAGCACCAGGCCGTGGCGTTGGTCAACGGCCACCAGTGCCCCCGAGCCCTTGGAGAAGCCGTCGCGATCCTCCGCAATCACCCGGACGACGGCGGGATGGGGCGTCTGCGGTGGCTGTGGCGGCGCAAACAGCGACGGCCAGCCCAACGCGGTGTTGGCCAGGCCAAGCACGATCCAAATCGCCAAGAGGCGTTTCACGGCATCTCCGGAGAGAAAACATGGCATCGTCCTCCCTTCTCTTCGGAAAGCCGTCAAGCCGCGATGAGCGTCGGACGTGGGCGTGCTACGTCCGTCCGGCCGGGAATCGCCGGAACATCCGGCAAGGGTTCGTTGATCCTAAGCGCTCGCAATAAGGTTGTTTAGCGGGCGACCTTGCTGCGCACCGTGCCCTGCCCGCCGTGGAATTCGCGGGTCTCCACGGCGGGCAGGGCACGGTGCGCAGCATGGTCGCCCGCTAAACGGCGATGGTGTACACACGACTTGCCCCGTCCACCATTCGTAATACAATGTATTAAACCCAGGCGCAAACGAGGGGGCGAAAACATGACCGGCAAAAGGAAGCAGGACATCATAACCTTCAAAGTCGATAAGGCCCTGCGCCGGGCGCTGGAAGGGGTCCAGAATCGCTCGGAGTTCATCCGCTCGGCCATCCTGACCGCCCTGGACAGCGTCTGCCCTTTGTGCAAAGGTTCCGGCATCCTCACGCCCGACCAGCGGCGGCACTGGGAGACCTTCGCCAAAAGGCATTCCTTCGAGGAGTGCGAGGACTGTCACGCGGTACACCTGGTCTGTGCGGCTGATCCCGGCGAGGAGGCCTCGGATGGGGCGACCTGACGCTGCCCGCTGGGGCTGGTTCCTCGCGCTCGTTCTGGGCGCCGCCGTGATCCTGATTGTGGGGCGGCGCGGGCCAGCAGACGGGCAGGCCGTGGTTGGGGCTCCAGGAGGCGACGCGCCAATGGAGACCTTCGCGGGGATTCCGCCGCTGGCCTGGCTGGTCGAGCGGATCGGCGGCGACCACGTCCACGTCGAGGTGCTGGTCCAGCCCGGCAGGGAGCCCCATACCTTCGAGCCGACGCCGCGGCAGGTCATGGCGCTGGGCCGGGCACGGCTCTTCTTCAAGGTGGGCATGCCCTTCGAGAGCCGGCTGGTGGAACGCATGGCACGGGGCCCCGGGGGCTTGACGGTTGTCGACGCGACCGAGGGCATCGTGAAGCGGACCATGGTCGAGGACCACGACGAGGACGCGGCGGGGCCCGATCCGCACGTCTGGCTCTCGCCGCCGCTCTTGCGGACCATGGCGGCCAACGTCGCCAGCGCATTGGCCGGGGCCGATCCGTTCCATGCGGCCGACTACCGGCGCCGCCAGGCCGACCTGGCGACACAGATCGACGCGGTCCATGCCCGAATCCAACAGCGGCTGGCCCCGTTTCGCGGCCAGCGGTTTTACGTTTTTCACCCGGCCTTCGGCTATTTCGCCGAGGCTTACCACCTGGTGCAGGAGCCGGTCGAGATCGAGGGCAAGTCGCCGACGCCCCGACAGCTTTTCGCGCTGGTCCGCCAGGCCCGTTCGGACGGCGTGCGGGTGATATTCCTCCAGCCGCAGTTCGACCCCTCCAGCGCCCGGGCGGTAGCGCGGGCCATCGGCGGGGTCGTGCTGCCCCTGGATGATTTGGCCAAAGACGTACTGGTCAACCTGAGCGACATGGCGGAAAAGATTGCGGCGGCTGACAGCAACCGATAATAAGCGCCGACAGTAGCCGCGGATGAATATCCGCGGATGAATATCCGCGGAGAAAGGAAACACACGATGCCCACCCTCCCTGACCCGGTCGTCGAATTCCGCAACGTCGCTTTCGCCTACAACGGCACGCCGGTGCTGGAGGATGTGAGCTTCGTGGTCCGGCGGAACGAATCGGTGTCGATCGTCGGCCCGAACGGCGGCGGGAAGACTACGCTGCTCAGGCTGGTGCTTGGGCAATTGCAGCCGACCTCCGGCGAGGTGCGGGTGTTCGGCCGGGCGCCGGCGGCCGCGCGGCTGCGGATCGGCTACATGCCGCAGCACGCCAACTACGACCCGCTGTTTCCCGCCACCGTAATGGACGTGGTGCTGATGGGCCGCCTGGGCCGCGGCGGACTCGGCGGGCGATTGGGCTGGTTCACCCGCGCCGATCGCCAGGCAGCCAGGGAGGCCCTCCGGCAGGTCCACCTCGATCCCCTGGCCCGGCAGTCCTTCGCCACGCTCTCCGGCGGACAGCGGCAGCGCGTGCTGGTTGCCCGGGCCCTGGGCTGCCAGCCGGACCTGCTGCTGTTGGACGAGCCCACCGCCAGCGTCGATAGCCTGGTCGAGGCCCGGCTGTTCGACGTCCTCCGCGAGCTCGGCCGGACCATGACGGTGCTCTTGGTCTCCCACGACCTGGGCTTCGTCGCCGACCTGGTCGAAAACGTCGTCTGCGTCAACCGGCGGGTGGTCGTCCATCCGACGAGTCAAATCACCGGCGAGCTGATCCGCGACATCTACGGCGGCGACGTCCGCATGGTCCGCCACGGCGACGTCGTCTGCCACCGGGAGCACGTCCATGAATGATTTTATCGATGCCCTCCGTGATCCCGACATCCCGATCCTCCGCGACGCCCTGTGGACGGGCCTGGCGGCCAGCGTGGCGCTGGGCATCATCGGCACCTACGTGGTCACGCGGCGGATCAGCTCGATCGCCGGCGCGATTTCCCACAGCGTCCTGGGCGGAATCGGCGCCGCCCTCTACCTCCAGGTTGTCGCCGGCTGGCGGTGGTGCGACCCGATGTACGGGGCCGTGGCCGCCGCCCTGCTGGCCGCGGTGGTCATCGGACTGGTCAGCCTCTACGCCAAGCAGCGGGAAGATACCGTCATCGGGGCCCTCTGGGCCGTAGGGATGGCCGTCGGGTTGCTCTTCTTCGCCAAGACCCCCGGTTACACCGACCCGATGAGCTACCTCTTCGGAAACATCCTTACAATCACCCGCGACGACCTCTGGCACGTGATCGCCCTGGACGTGCTGGTCGTCGGCCTGGGGGCCGTGCTCTACAACAAGTTCTTCGCCGTCTGCTTCGACCAGGAGTTCGCCGAGCTCCGCGGCGTCCGGGTGAAGATATATTACATGCTCCTCCTGTGCCTGACGGCCCTGACCGTGGTGCTGCTGGTCCGCGTGGTCGGCACGGTCATGGTCATAGCGATGCTGACGCTGCCGGCCGCCATCGCCGGCCACTTCGCCCGCCAACTGTGGCAGATGATGATCCTGGCCGTGCTGGGGTGCATGGTCTTTACGGCGGTGGGTTTGGGCGTGAGCTATCGCTTCGACGCCCCCAGCGGCCCGGTGATCATCATCCTGGCCGCTGCCACCTACCTGGCCGTGGTCCTTGGCCGCCGCGTGTGGAGAACCGGCGCGGTGTAGAAGAACGCCTCTATCGTGTACGACAGCAATCGCCAGGTCCCTTCCGGCAGGATCGCCGGGTGCGACTTGTCGCAGGCGATCTTCAACGTCCCCTGGTCGCCATACAGCAAGGCATGGAACCCCTCGTGCGGGCTCGTGACGCGCCCGACTGCCGCACGCGACGGCACGAGCGTAAGGGCATCCCCCGCCGCCGTGAACTTCGCCTCGTAGTAGCGGCCGTCGATGCAAAGTAGTTTCTGTTGCGGAAACCCGTGTAGGGTGG
>JBEKCP010000168.1:0-9864 GCA_050014815.1 Thermoguttaceae bacterium
CCGGGTCGAAAAGCCGGCGGCGAACAGGCCGTCGAGCGAGATGTCGATCAGCTTGAGCTGCGCGCCGCCGGCGGCCGGAGTCGCGGCCGGCGGGGCCAGCGCCGAAGGGGCGGCCCCGGAGGGCGCCCCCGCGGCCTCCGAGCCCGCCCCCAATTCCCGCACCGCGCGATCCAGCGGCGACTCCCCGGCCGGCGGGGCGCCCGCTTGCGGGGCGCCCGGCTCCAACAGCGGGAGCTCCCGCAACGCGCGGTCCAGCGGCGTCTCCTGGGTCGGACCGGCCGGAGCCTGGTAGCCCGCCGGCAAATAGCCTTCGGCGGGAAACGCCGTGCCCAGGCCGTTCGGCGCCGGCGGAGCATCCTGCAGGAAGCTCGCCCGGCTGACCATAAGGTCAGGCCACTCCTGGGCGCGCGAGAGTCCTGCAACCACTCCCTGCCCGGCCACAGCAACCAGGGCGATGGTCAACCAACGCGCAGCCCAAAAACATCGCCGGTCGCCGTTCCAGCAGCCCGGCCGACGCCAAATGGCTCCCATGGACACCACCTCAACATAAAAAGGCCCTCATCGAGCAAGGATTGCGGCATCCCGAGCCCGCCGCACGCCGATTACTGTGGGGCTACGCAGGTGGTGATCTCGGCCGGAATGCCGAGTGGCAAGGGGAAGGGGCGATGGCAGGCCGCTCTGCAACGACGAGGTCGGCCACAGCCCCAGTGTCGATCAACGGCGGCGGTTCGCCCGCCGTCACAGCGGTCTGCTCGGCAAACATGCACAGGGAGCAGCCACCCGAGTCATGGGCCGCATCCCCGCAATGTTCCATCTGGTGGTGCGCAGCCTCGGCCCGGCCGGCCAGGAATGCCAGCAGCAGCGCAACCGCCAATGCCCTTCTCCACCGCCGTCTCAAGAGGAATCTCCCCGATCTCTCAAAGGAACACGGATCATCCTATTATATCGGTTGTAGGGGCTGTAGGGATTAGGAAAGTTTCTGTAGACCCGGAGTGTGCAATAATATGACCTGGGCGAGGGGGCCTCGCGGCGATTCGGGCCGAGCGACGGCGTGCTGAACACGAAGTGGTAGAGGAGATTGGTGTAGGTTCCCGGCATTGGGATGATTCTCGTCGGACGTCGCCCCTTCGGGGCTTACCGATCCTTGCGCGTGCTTACGTTCCGTGGGTTGACACCCACGGCTACACACCTCGGCCCCTCCGGGGCCATGCCGAGCGATCCCGAATCACCGTCCGTCGGCCCCGGATTGCCGTCCTTCAGCCCCGGATTGCCGTCCTTCAGCCCCGGATTGCCGTCCTTCAGCCCCGGATTGCCGTCCTTCAGCCCCGAAGGGGCCGGGTTGTGTAGCCGTGGGCGCAAGCCCACGGACACAGGTCAGCCCCACACCTTGTCGCCGCGCAGCGGCGAGGTCAGTCCCACAGATACCGCGGGTCGTAATGAACCTTATGGCGGTCGATGAGCGCCAGCAACTCTTGTTTGAAATCAATCCGGAGATGATGCGCCTCCTGCCCATCAATGTAGGATCGAATTCGCGGAACCTGAGACTCGCTCACGCTGAATGCCGCGTATCCGTCCTGCCAGCCAAACTTCCGCAACCGGAGTTTCTCCTCGTTGATCCATTTCGAGGAATTCGCCTTTATTCGCCGTAACATGTCTGAAAGGGTTATGGTCGGCTTGAACTTCACGAGTAGATGCAGATGGTCGGGAACACCGCCGATCGCCAACAAAATCCCGCCTTCACCGTGGACGATCCCACCGACGTATCGGTGAAGTTCGTCGCGGAAAGCCGTTGAAATGAGGGGCAAACGATTCTTCGTGCTGAACACGATATGGTAGAGCAGATTGGTGTAGGTTCCCGGCATTGGGATGATTCTCGTTGGACGTCGCCCCTTCGGGGCTTATTGATGTTGGCGCGTGCTCACGTTCCGTGGGTTGGCACCCACGGCTACACACCTCGGCCCCTGCGGGGCCATGCCGAGCGATCCCGAATCACCGTCCGTCGGCCCCGGATTGCCGTCCTTCAGCCCCGGATTGCCGTCCGTCAGCCCCGGATTGCCGTCCGTCGGCCCCGGATTGCCGTCCTTCAGCCCCGGATTGTCGTCCTTCAGCCCCGGATTGTCGTCCTTCAGCCCCGGATTGCCGTCCTTCAGCCCCGAAGGGGCCGGGTTGTGTAGCCGTGGGCGCAAGCCCACGGATACAGGTCAGCCACACACCTTGTCGCCGCGCAGCGGCGAGGCGAGTCAATGTTCGAGCGGCAGTTGCTGGGTCGCTTCCAGCGTGACGGGCCCCAACAGGCCGGAGGCCACCGGCGTCGAAGACTTCGGCCAAAGCCGCCATGAAGTGAAGGTCTGCCGGCCCGTCGGACTGGGACCGCCCTCCTCCAGCCACTTGGGCCACGCCTTCAGCGTTCCGTTGGCGTTGCGGTCGCTGTCTTCGGGCAACTGCTCGTCGCCGATCATGCGGTTGATCCACAGGTTCGTGACCTTCACTTCCAGCGTGTTGTCGCCCGGCTGGATCATCTTGCTGATCTCGGCGCGGTACGGCGGTTTCCAGAGGATCCCGAGCGGCCGGCCGTTGAGCTTCGCCTCGGCGATCACCTGGACGTTGCCCAGGTCCAGGTAGATTTTAGATTTTGGATTTGCGATTTTGGATTGCAGAGCGAAAGTCGTCCGATACGTGGCCGTGCCGGAGAAGTACTTGACGCCGGCGTCCGGGTGCTCGCTCCAGGAGATCAGCTTTTCGAGGGTGATCTTTTGCGGTTGGCCGCCGGACGGGATTTCAAGCTCCCAAGGCCCGGCGACCTGCTGCGGCTGCTCGGGCCTGACGGGGGGCACCGCTACGGAAACGGCCTTCCGCTCGAGCCGCCCCGTGCCCGCACGGAATACCACGAACACCGACTCGGCGGCCTCCAGCCGCAAGGGCAGCCGGATGACGCCGCCTTTGGATCCGTACCGCGCGGCGGGCTCGATACGACCCGTCTCCGGCCACCAGAACTCGGGCTGCCGGCCTTCTTGGCCCCGCAGCCAGCAGACGGCTTCCGCGGCCTTGGTCGTCTTATTGGCAAGGAAATAGAACTCGGTGCCGTCGGCCATGCGGCGGTGAATGTAACGCACCGGGGCGGGGCTGCCCGGCTCGCAAACGAAGTCCGGCGGCACGCCCATGCCCGCCAGAACCTCCTCGGGCGTCTTGCCGCAGATGATCTTGCCCTTTCCAACACGATGCTCAATGACCTTTGGCCTGTCCTTGCTGTCCCAGTTGCCCCAGAGACGGTCGGCAAGCTCCTTGACCCGCCCGTCGCACTCCGGGTAGCCGCTCAGGCTGGGCGACCGGACGGGCCGCGGTCCGACCACCGTCGCGCCGGCCTCGGCCAATTCCGCAATCCGCGCCAAGAGCGGGGGCGTCATGGTCTGGGCCTCGGGCAGGACCAGCAGCCGGTAGCTCATTCCGTCCGGCAGCACGATGCGGCCGTCCCGGACCGACATCCGCGTCAGGACGACCTCCGGCGTGCAGCCGTCGAAGTTGTACCGCGGGCGATCGGGCGTGTTGCCCTCTCGGCCGGCCGGGGGCGGGGTGAACCGCCGGGGCGAGCCTTCCGGCTCCAGGTAACAGATGTCCGCGACGAAGAGCCCTTGCTGGAGCAGGAACTGGCATCGCGCCAGGTACTCGTGCCACGGCTTGGACTGCTCCCACCAGGTCTGCGTCCGCTCGTAATGGAGCCCCCACGGCCCCATCGACATGCCGGGCTTGCGGTCCAGCCACGGCTGCATGGCGTAGCGGTGGAACACGAAGCGGTTGATGCCTTCACAGAACGCCCAGTCGCCCAGCGTCTTGATCGACGCCGGATGAAGGAGCCACTTCTCTTTGTCCGTGGACGTGAATGCCTCCGCGCCGAGGATCCGCTTGCCGTAGACGTGGGCCGCCGAGGCCATCTCGACGCAGCTATAGGCCGTGCTGTTGCCGACCGCCCAGAACTCGGCCATGGGCTCGTCGGCCTGCCCGGCGTAGCTCATGTCGTCGCACGGGGTTCCATCGTAGGCCTCGATCGACAGCCGCAGCCCGTACTTGTGGGCCAGCTCCCGGAAGCGTCCGGCATAGTTTTCCACGAGCAAGTCGGAGACGGTCTGCCGCACGTCCCACAGGAACCGCTCGGAGACCTCCAGGCTGCCGACGACCCGGCCGGTCATGGCCGGAAGGAACCGCAAGGGATCGTAGCCGCGGCGCCGCTGGAACTCCTGGCGGAAACGCGGCGTCCAGTTCTGCGAGCCGGTCTCCCAACTGTCGATGTGGGTGGAGACGAGCGTCTTGCCCGCCAGCGGCCCGACGTCCGACGCGAGCTTGGCGATCAAGCCGGCGAATGCGGCGTCGGCGCCGGCCGGGCTCAGCTTATCGCATTCCAGCCCGCAACCCGACTTCGGCGCCGGGTGGTTGTCGGTCGGATGGCTGCCCCTTCCATCCTTCTTCTCGGTGACCGTGTGGCCGATGCGGAGCACGGTCCACTTCCCTTCGGGCGCCTGCCAGGAGAGGCGGCCGTCGCGGAACTGGGCCGACAGGTCCAGCACGCGGTCCGAAGGGATGGTCTCCTCCGCGGGCACGGACGGCCAGGCCGCCGGCGGCGGGGGGAACTCGGTGCGCACGAAGGCGGCCTTTCCGGCGATGTTGTCGATCTTGAAGTTGCCCTTGGGGGTCGGGAAGGCCAGTACGGCGACGTCCCGGTAATAGTCGGCCACCTTCCGCGGCTCCAGGAGCGGCTGGTCGAAGTGCTGGGGCCCCGCAACGACCGTCTCGCTCCAGACGAGGTTCTGCTGCGCCACGTCCGGCGTGATCCAAGGGCCGCCGCTGCCGCACCAGCCGGCATCGTTGTTCATGTTCACTTCCAACCCCAACCGGCCCGCTTCGCTGCAGACGTACTTGAAGAGTTCCCGCCACTTCGGGCCGCCGAACGGGACCGGTCCCAGCGGCGCCCCCTGGTCCACCTCCATGATGAGCACCCCTCCGATGCCCACCCGCTTCATCGCCTCCAGGTCGGCGGTGATGCCCTCGGGGGTGATGTTCCCGTTGAGCCAGAACCAGTAGACCCACGGCCGGGCGCTTTCGGGCGGGCTGGCGAAGCCCTTCGGCAAGTCCTCCGCCGCAGTCCCCCGCGCCGCCAGACCGCACAACACCAGCAGGAACACCGCAAATCGCTTCGACATGACAGTTCTCCTCGCTATGGAAGTCATCCCACGACGCACGTAATATGGCAGATCGAAGACCGCTCCGCCAGAGGCCGGCCGGGGATCAACCTCTGCACCCGGGGAAGGTGGAACCCCAGCGCGGGGCAGAACCCCAGCGCGGGGCACTTGACAGACGGCCCGGCAGCCGAGAACATGAAAGTGGCTGGGTGAATGGCCTTCTCACAGCGTCTTTTGGGGAAATTGCGATGAGCCTGAACCCTATTTCCGTCTTCGACTTGAGTCCCGCGGAGAAACTGCAACTTGTGGAGGACCTCTGGGACGACCTGGCGGCCAGTCCAACTGCGGTCCCCGTCCACGATTGGCAAAAGGAGGAGCTAGCGCGGCGGAAGGCCAACCTGACGAACAACCCGGCTTCAGCGATTTCCTGGGATGGGGTCAAGCAGAGGGTTCGGAGCCCGTATGGCCGCTGAACTCATGCGATCTTTTACGAGTATGCCGGCAGCGCCGTGACCGTCTACTGCATCTTCCACACATCGCGGGATCCGGCAAAGTGGCGCCGGCGGCTTTCATAGGGATCGGGCGCGGCCTCCGTCTTCCGTCGCGACCAGCCTTCCAGGCGGCCGGCGGCTTGGGTTTCTTCGCGAACGCTGACGGAACGTAGGTGCCCATGCGGTCCTCCCTCCCACCAGCCTACCACCGTCCGGGAGCGGCGTGCAATCCCCCGGATTTCTGACAATTTGCGCCGACACAATCACGCCCGCGGCGATTTCGCGCAGGGCGACGGGGGAGGGCTTGACCTCCGTATAGCAAGGGGTATACTATGATGATGCCGAGCGAAAAGCGGTTTGCAGAGGTCAACAGGATGCTGGAGCAGGCGGGCTACCGGCTGGTCCGTATCCGCGGATCGCACCACTATTTTGCGAAAGCGGGCGAACTACCGCTGTCCATCCCGGTGCATCAAGGCAAGGTGAAATCCTACTATGTCCGTCAAGTCGAAAACATCTGCAAGGGCGATTGATCGACCGTTCCCCCCGGCCGTACTCAGGGAAGCGAAGAAGATCGCCGGCCGGTACCAGGTCATCTTGAGCTGCGAGGAGGGACACTGGTACGGGCGGGGCCTGGAACTGCCCAATGTCTTTGGCGACGGCAAGACGGTCGCCCAGTGCATGCAGAATACGCGCGAGGCTTTGTGCGGCGCCGCGGCCTACATGTTGGAGCAGGGCCAGAAGCCGCCGGCCCCGGCGCGGGAGGGTACGCGGACCCAACAGGTCAACGTGCGGCTGAGCAGCGTGGAGAAAGCCGTGCTCGAAAGCGCGGCGAAGGGCAAGGGTTTTCAAGGGCTTTCCGACTTCATTCGCACAGCCGCGCTCGAGTCGGCAAGGTAGATGATCGAACGGCCGGCGCTACTTTCGCCGCTTCCCCAGTTGAACGCCCAAGCAAAGCAAGACGGGTCGACGGGCGCCGCGCGAGACCATGCTTCGCATGACGCCCGGGCGGCGAGCCCCGCCGGAAACTGCCCAACGGCTTTACTTGCAGCCTACCCTTCCGGCTCCAGCGTCTCGATGACCTCCAGCAGGCGGCGACGGACGGCCTCCAGCCGGGCCTGGTCCTGGACCTTGCGGTGCTCCTGATCGGTCACGTAGAAGACGTCGACGACCTGGTCCAGGTATGTGCCGATCTTCGCCCGCGACACGGAGAGCCCCTCTTCGAACAGCGTCCGCGCGATCGTGTACAGGAGGCCGGTGCGGTCCGTCGCGAAGACGTCGATGATCGTATAGCGGTCCGAGGTGCTGTTGTCCGTGTTGACGTTGGTCTGCGGCCGGGGGGCGACGACCATCCGCCGGCCGCCGGTGAGCCATGTGCGGCGGAACACGGGGGGGCCCGAGGCCGGCTCCCGGAGCGACCGCTCCAGCGCACCGTTGATCGCCGTAAGCCGCTCTTGCGACGGCTCGCCTGCAAAATCCGGATCGTGGACCCAGAACCGGTCCAGGACCAGCCCGTCGGCCAGGGTATGGATCTGGGCCGAGCGGATCTCCAGGCCGTGGCTGGAGAGCGCGCCGGTGAGCCGGTGGAATATGCCCGGGGCAACCTCCTCCGACGTGCCGACGGTGAATTGGACCGAGGCGGTCTCGGGCAGGTACTGGGCCCGCGCGGTGACGCCGCCGGGCGGCAGGGCGTGGAGCAGGCCCAGATCGGCGGCCACCTGAGGGGGCGGCGTAGCGCTCAAGTAGCCGGCGGGCAAGGCGTCCAGGTGCCGCGCGAACCAGGGGTCTTCGGCCAGCGGCCCCAGTACCGCCCGGATCTGCGCCCGCCGCTGGCCGAACAGGAAATCCACGGTGGTCGCCGGGCTGTCGCCGGCCAACTGCTGCATGGTGCGGTGGTACAGGTCCGTAATGACCTCGCTCTTCCAGCCGTCCCACACGTCGGGCCCAACCGCCCCAAGGTCGGCGGCCGTCAGGACGTAGAGCATCTGCAGGAGTTCGGGCGAGCCGACTTGCACGGCGAAGCGGACGACCAGCTCCTCGTCGCTCGTATCGCGGCGGAACGCCAAATGGTTCATCCGCAGGTGTTTGTGGACGAGGAACGTGAGTGCGTCGATCTCCTGGGCCGGAAGTCCCAGCCTTTGGCCGGTCTCCTGCGCGATCGTCCGCCCGATCTCGCGGTGGTCTTCCAGGAAGCCCTTGCCCAGGTCGTGCAACAGCAGGGCCAGGTGCAGCACGTGCTTGTCGGCGATGCCGCGGTAGACGCGTCCCACCGGGCCGGGATCGCCGGCCAGCCGCTCGGCGAACTCCACCGCGCGGATGCAATGCTCGTCGACCGTGTACTTGTGGTACTGGTTGAACTGGAGCAGGCCGCGGGCGCGGGCGAAATCGGGGATGAGCCGCTCGAGGATGCCGACCTCGTGCAGGTCGCGGAGGAAGGCGGCGATCCGGCCCGGATGGCTCAAGAGCGACAAGAAATGGCCGGAGGCTTCCGGGGTCGGCTCGGGGGACCCGGAGGGCGCCCCCCCGGCGGGCAAGCCGGCCGCCTCGTGCCGGATCGTCTGCCAGGTGCTTGGCGCGATCGGCACGTCGTGGAGGTTGGCCAGGTCCACGACGCGGAGGATGCCCGCCAGGCTGCCGCGGAGCCGCGAGAGCCCGCGCCGCGTGGCGGTCAGGCCGACCGGGCCGACGCGGAGATCGTCCTCGACGCGATGGCCGAGGAGGACCGTCGCCAACTTGCCCCATCGCTCGTGGGAGGCGGCCCGGACGACGAACTGCGCGACGACGTGGCTGGCCTGGTTGGTGTGACGGAAGTAGTCCTGCATGAAGCGTTCGACGGGCAGGACTCCCGCGCCGGGCTGGTAGCCGCGCAACTCGGCCAGGCGGAGCTGCTCGGAGCGGTTCAGCACGTCGTTGGCCTGTCCGGCGTGGAAGTGCAGGTCGTTGCGGAGCCGTAGCAGAAACTCGTAGGCATCGTCGAGGACGTTGAGGTCCTTGCGCACCAGCAGGCCCCGTTGGGCCAGTTGCCGCGGCTCGCGAAGGCCGTAACGCACCAGGCCGATCCAGCGGAGCAGTTGCAGGTCGCGGAGCGTGCCGGGCGACCGCTTGATGTTCGGCTCCAGGAGGAAGACGGTCTCGCCGTAGCGGACGCCCTCCTCGTTGCGAGACGCCCGGATCGCCCGCATCAGCCTCCCGGCGCCCCAGCGGAGCCGCTGCTGGAAGCGGTGCATGAAGTTCTCGAAGAGCGTGGAGCTGCCTGAGAGCAAGCGGGAGTCGGCCAGGGAGGAGCAGATCATCGGGTCGCGGCTGCCGAGGCGGCAGGCCTCGCCCGGGGTGCGGACGCTGTGCCCAAGGACGAGGCCGACGTCGAACACGTTGCGCAGGAGCCGCTCGGCCAGCGGCGCGACCCGCGCTTGCAGGCCGGGCCGGCAGAGGATCATCAGGTCGACGTCGCTGGCGGGGGCGACGTCCCGCCGCCCGTAGCCGCCGTGGGCCACCAGCGCGATCTGGGAGAGGAGCCCGTGCGGTCCGCCCTCGCCCAGTTCCGCCAGCGCCGCTTCGACCAGGTCGATGATCACCGCGTCGCGGAGATTGCTCATCAAGGCGCAGATTTCGACCCCCGAGCCGCCGGCGTGGTGCCGCGCCTTTAAGTCCTCGTAGCCTTTGGCCAGCCTGGCCTTGGCGGCCAGCACGTTGGAGCGGATCATCGCTGCGTGCTCAGATGGCGCCTTCGCCCGACTCGCCGGTGCGGATCCGTATGACGTTGGCGAGGTCGGAGACGAACATCTTCCCGTCGCCGACCTGGCCGGTCTGGGCCGCCCGCGCGATCGTGTCCAGCACGGTCTGGAGCTTGGCGTCGGACACGACGACTTCGACCTTGATCTTCGGGACGAAATCGACTTCGTACTCCGTGCCGCGGTACATCTCGGTGTGGCCCTTCTGCCGGCCGAAACCGCGGACCTCCGTAATCGTCATGCCCACGATGCCGCGCTCGGTCAGCGCCTGCTTGACGTCGTCGAGCTTGAAGTGCCGAATGATCGCTTCCACCTTCTTCATCAGGAGGCTCCTTGATGGTACGTGCCGCTGGCAGGGAGACGCTAGTGTTCTGGCGCGACAAAACCGTCGGGTTGAGCACGTTTAGCGGGCGGGCTTGCCCGCCGAGCGAATCGTGGGCCAACCGGTACTCGGCGGGCAAGCCCGCCCGCTAA
>JBEKCP010000169.1:0-9844 GCA_050014815.1 Thermoguttaceae bacterium
TGGAATAAGTGCTGCTGTAGGTGATGGCCCCGGTGGTAATGCCCATGTAGGTGAGCGTGAAGGTGCCGCTGCCGGTGGCGTCCACAACCGGCAGGGCCTCGACTGGCTCAACGCCCGACTGTGAGGAACTGGTGAGAACTTCGTAGCCGACGCCGTTGTTGTTGAAGACCGCGCATCCCCCGGGCTGAAGCGTGGCGGTGTCGCCGATGAGGACGGGGTGGGTGCCGCCGCCGACAACGATCTTGCCAGTGGTGCCCTGGTGGGCCACATGGACCCGGGAAACATGAGCCATGCCCAAGGTTGTGCCGAACTGGTCGGCGCCGCTGGACAGGTTGATCGTGAAGGGTGTGCCGGCCGTGACGGTGCCGGTAATCACGTATGCCGTGTCGGCCTGATTGGCGCCGCTGCCCACCGACAAGGCCGCCGCTGGGGTGGCTAAGGCAAAGCTGCCGGAGATTTTGGCCAGGCCAGTACCCGAACTTACGCCGCCCGAAGACGTGTCGTTGGCAACCGGATTCAAAAAGGTCGTGCTCATGGAAACCTCACAAATTTGGATGTTTGAAGCGTGCTTCTTGGGAACCGTTTCTGCCTATTGAATCGCCTCTACGGTCAGGATGGGGTGAAGACGGGGGGCGTGGGGGTGGTGACGGTTATTTCGGCCGTTCGCAGCCCCGTCGCCGTCAGGGGCCCGGGTTGAACGCCGGTCACCTGGGCGAGGTACTGGCTGCCCACATTGACCGTATCGGCGTTGCCGCTGCCATAGACCTCGACACCATCGGAGTACGTGACTGTCAAGCGCCCCATCGCGCGGGCGTCGAGGCAAGCCAGCGCGGCGGCGTGTTCTGACGCCTTATAGGTGCACTTTATCTTATAGGTTTGGACGGGGTAGCGCCCGCCGACCGCCTGCTCCTTGCCGGCATTGGTGCCGCTGATCGGGGTGAACTTCGCTGTTTCGATCATCGACTCGGGCGGCGTGGCCTCCTCTGCCTGCGCCTGCGTCGCCCCGAAAGGCGTCCCGTTTTGCGGCGTGAAGGTGAACGAGAACGGGAACCCGAATTGAGCCTGATATGCGATGTCCGCCATGGGCATTCTCCTAAAAGTTATCCCGCCGCCTTGAACAGCAAGATGGTGTCGGACTCAAAAACGTGCTCGCTTTCGAGCCTGCCAAGATCGTAAAGGCCCTTGTCGGCGCTCTTGGCGTGGACAAGCACAGCTCCAGCGCCGGGGAACGCGACAACCGCGTTTGTTACCGGGAGGGGGCCGTACGCCTTGAGGCCTTCGATGATCTGGCTCCGCAACTGGCACAGAAGCGCGCATTGCGCCTCGGGGTCTAGCGCTCCGCTGACCTGCTGCTGAATGTACAGGTGCACGGCGTATTGGGAGGTGAATGAGTGCATCCCGAATCGCTCGGTGACCTCCACGTCAGGAAACACGTCAATGCTCACTGGATCGGCGAAGGTGGGGATGTCGGGCAGGTCATCCTTGCGCGAGAAGCGCCTCTCGGCCGTTACCGGCAGAACGAGCGTCCCCGCCTTGGCTTTGATTAACGCGACCACCGCCAGCGCCAGGGCGTCACTTTGTCCAAAGACGGTCTGAGGCATCAAATTCCCTTCGTGTGCACCTTGAAAACCGTACCGCCAGGCCCGATGTTTTCATAGACGTTCATCTTGCCCGGCATGGAAACAACGTAGACTCGCCCATTGGTTTCGGTGATGAGGTCGCCGGTCGCGGGAGTTACCTGCGCGCCGCCAGAATCCACCAGATCGGCCTTGTCAATCAGGTAGTCTCGGCTCTCATAGGCGATTATCACGCCGCCGTCGAGGATGTCGAATGGCGTGCGTCCGACCGTCGCCGAAACGGTCGCGAGCGGCAGGCCGCCGCGGCTGTAGGTGATCGTGATGGCGGCGTAGCCCTTGAACCGGCCCATGAGCCAGTCTGTCGCCTCCTGCATCCTGTTCGGGTTTCGGGACATTGGGCCACTCCGTCGCATCTTTCGCCATCGCCGCCCCAGGCGGTTACTCGAGTTCCAGGTTGATGAGCGCCGGTTCCGCATCGGCTCCGACCCACATCACTGTGCCGTAGAAGGGGATGCTGTAGGTGGTGGAAGCAACCTTCAGGGCGGTGCCGGCCACAGTGGCGCCAACGCCAGCCTTGGCACCCACCACCAGAGCCGACGAGGTATCGCCGATGAGTGGGGCCGGTCCCTTGGTCTGCGCCCAGTAGAAGTAGGTGGCGCCGACATCGACGAGCGGCACGCCGGCCGCGGCTCCGGTCGCGGTTGTGGGCATGACAATCGTGCTCGCCCAGCGGTTCGGAATGAGCGTCACCTTGCTGGTGGCGGCGATCGCGTTGCGGAGCGGTTCGGCCAGCACCAGATCGAGGAGGGTGTCGGTCCCCTCCAGCTTGGACGAAACGATGCTGTAGATGTCGCCCGTGCTGCCGCTGCCGGTAGTGACGATCATTTTGCCGCCGGCGAAGTAGTTCAGCGGCAACGCCGATCCCGTTGTGCAAAGCACCGTGATGGCGGTGGCGCCGACGACCTGGGCGTGGCCGGTCTGGGTGATGTCCACGAACTTTGCGTTGAGCGCTGGCGACTGCTGCATCAAGGCCCGGCTGATCCCCGACGCGCCAGCTTGGGAGTAGCGGAATCTCCGACCATCGCTGGTTTCGTGGATCGTCCCGAGATTGTAGTTCTGGGTCGCCGACACGGTGAAGATGTCCTGCGAAACGCCGCCCGCCAGGACGGCCCCGAGGGTATTGCCATACGTACCGGGCCCCTGTTGGAGCCATGCCCGGGCGCGGGCGGCATCGCCGAGAATCAGCGGTGCGGGCTGCTCGGGGTGCGTGAAGCCGACCTGATAGGCCCCGGCGGAGTTGGTGGTGAGGCAGCCGGTGCTGGCCAGCGCGGTGATCGGCGTACCGGTCTGGTCAACCGGCGACCCGGTGGGATTCCAGTAGACCGCCGTGAAGGGCGTCGTGAACGTGCTGGCGTCGCACAGGAAGTCAAACCAGCCAAAGCCGATGGCCACACTGCCAGTGTTGGGGCCGTTGTTTGACCCCAGCGCCCGGATGCCCGATCCGAGCACCACTTGGACGACATTGTTGGCGACAATCACGGCGCCGCCGGGAATGTCCGTGGTGCCTGTGTTGGTATAGAGGACGGAGATCGGCCTGGGCGCCGAAGGATCGAATCTTGCCTGGGGCATGAACATGGGAAAGCTCCTTGAATTTGAAGATCGCTTGTGCTGTTTCCGGTTTTCGATTGCGGTCCGCTATGACGCCGGGGCCGCTCGGCGATCAAGTTACTGGCCGGCCGAGTAGACCGCGGAGCGGTAGTCGTGGGGCGCCACGCCGAAGTCGTAATAGCAGCGCATGTGCATCCCGAGAGTGCTGAACGGGGCCTCGCCGCGCTCGATGATGGGTGTCCGGTTGCCCCGCAGATAGCCGATCTGCATCGGGCCGAATCCGCCGGACGGGTTGGCCAGCAGAATCCACTGGGTATCATTGGACCCGCTCAGGCCCTTGCCGCCGCGGTAGGCCATGAAGGCGCTGATCAGGGGAGCGAACTGGTTCGCGTACAGGTTGAGGTTCGGAATCTTGGCCGGGGTCGCGGTGGAGCCCATCGGGCTCATCACGATTCCAGCGCCTTTGTTGATGACGTTGGCCGTCTCGCGGTTTGCCGGGGCGGTCAAGATGCGGTCGGGCATGATGTTGATCGGCCGGCCGTTGGCGTCCACCTGCTCGAGGAACTTCTGGACCGCCAGCGTGATCGCCGAGATCGACAGCGCGCTTGACGCGCTGGAAAGGTAATTCCCCAGCGTGGCGGAGAAGAAGTTCACATTGTTGGCCGTCTGGCCCGGCGGGGACGTGTTGTACTGGACGGCGCCGGAAATCAACTGAAAGAGCAGCGTGAAGACCGCTTCCTCGCGCGTCATCGCCGCCTCGCGGCCGAGCACTTTTGGTTGATCCGTCAGAGCGCCCATGTCGTCATTCAGGATCGTCTGGCGGCTGATCGTGATGAGCATACCGCGGGTCTGGAGCTGGTTCTGGTAGCTCTCATCCTGAAGGCCCATACTCTTGAGTTCGCCGGAATCGCTCACGAGCTGCATCCGGCCGCTGCCGGTCATGCGGTAGCTCTTGAATGGCTTGAAGTCGTTGGTATCGCGCTGCCAGCAGATTTGCTCAACAAGCGACGGCTGCTCGTCGTAAGCCTGGAGCATCATTTTGTTCATCAAGTTCTCAGTGATGCCCAGCAACGTGACGGTGGAGTAGCCGTCCGCCTGAATGTCCATTGGGCCGCCGGTCCCCAGTAACTCCATGCGGCGTTCCATGTTCATCACTCGACTGATGCTGTCAAGACTGAGAGGCCCTGGCGGAAGGTGCATTCCGTGCGCCGCTGCTACCCAGCCGACCAAGTGCTGTAACCCCGCATGGCGGAATTGTGGCGTGCTTGCGATCTCTTTGGCTTGATCGCTGAGTTGCCTGCCGGCCCGGTCGGTGAAGGCGTGTTTTTCGTCCAAGCCGGCCGAGAGCGCCAACGCCGACGCGAGGATGTCGCCGGTCACAACCGTTCCGGTCCCGCCGCCATTGATGTTGAAGGGGTGATCCTCAGCCCTGGAGCCGACCGCCACGCCGCGGGAGGCCCGCAGCGCGATGAGTTCGGCATCCTTGGCGGCCGCCGTCGCGGCGACGCCATCGTTGATGGCCTTCTCGCGGGCGTCCGTGAGTTGCTTGACGATCTTGTTGTCGGCCTTGAACGCCTGAATGTGCTGCTCGAACGCGGCGTTGACGGCGCCGATCCGCACCGCTTCCGCCCGAAGGTCCAGCACGCCCGACGCGGCGGTGTCCAGATTCGGCGCGGTGGTGGTGTCGGTGTCGGCGGCGGCCTTGGCGTCTTTGCCCTTGCCCTTTCCTTTGGGTTCATCGCCGTCGCCGTCGTCCTGACCATCCTTGTCCTCGGCGTCGTAGTCCTTCGAAGCCTTCCAGCACGCCTTGATGACCTTGGCTTTGGCGCCTTGGAGGTCATCGTCGCTGAACCCCGCTGCTTTCATCCACGCTTTGAACTTGCTGGCCATGACGTTTCCTTTCTCGCCGCTTCTCGCGGCGACAACGGCGCTGGTCGAATCGTCCGCGCCCAGTGCAACGAAACTGATCTCGCCCAACACCGATTTTCGGGCGATTGTGAGCGGGCCTACAACAGTCCGCCCATTGACTTGTCTCTGTTCGCCAGCCGGCACCCACTCAGCTTTCGTGATGTTCGCGCCGATGGAAGCCTGCCAGGGGAATTTGTTTTTTGAGCTGTTGACCACCTCGAAGGCGTGTTGACTGTACGGGTTGCTCACCACGCCGGAGGCCGTCAAGACGCCGCCGCTCGTGGAGATTTGTTCCGTGTGGCCCACAACCTTCGCCGGGTCATGGTCTTTGAGCGCCGGGCGGTTCTTATTGACCCCCTCCATGCCGTCAAGGTCCACGACGACCGGCTTGCTATAGTCGATGTCCTTGCGCTTGCCCGAGAGCATCATTGGGCCGCCCGTGTAGGCGATCATGTTGAAGCGGTGAAGCCCCGGCTCATTCTCGGAGACCATTGGGCCGGCCTGAATATCGACCGCGACGCCCCCGGCGCAGTAAAGATCGAAAGTTTCTCCCGCGGCGGTGGTGCGCTCATCATCCTTGCCTTTGGCGGCGGTCAGGAGTTCGCGGGCCGCGTCCTGAATTGTGCCGTCCGAGTTTTGGCCGGCGCGGCTGATGATCGCCCGCAGAGCGGCCAGATAGAGCTTTCCCTTCTTGCCGTAGGGATAAGAGTAATGCGCTTTGGTGTGGGCGTCCTCGGCGGTGTCGAGTCCGAGAAACCACTGGCTGTATTCGCTCCAATTTTCGCTACCCTTTTCGCCCAAGATGGCGTTTCCGTCTTCGGCGGAGAAAGACCACGCCTCATCGACGTAATGGCCGTCTTTGACCATGACCTTTGCGTGCTCGAAAGCCCGGCGGTTGAGTTCGTGGCGTGCCATCAGTCAATCTCCTCCTCTTCAACCTTGTCGTCGGGAGGAACTTCTTGGCGCTTGGGCGGAGTGGGAGAGGCGGCGACGGGGGCGACATTGCCGCGCTTCGTCATGGCGGCCTGGAAGAGCGCATCGCGGTACTCCTCCTTGCTGATCCCGAAGTCGGCGGCGCTCATCTCGTCCTGCTCATCGAGGTCGAGCGCGAGGTCGGCGGCTTCCTGTCGGCGGCTCGTGATACCGGCGTCGATTCTGCCCTGAGCCGCGGTCGCGACCTTCGCGGGGTCTGCGTGGTCGTTGACACGGTCCCACGTCCAGAGGTGGGGAAGTTGACGCGGATCGTCCGGTATCTCCACCCCGCCGGGCAACAGTTCGGCCAGAGCCGCCTCGCAGATGAATTGCGGCCAGATGCGGGTATTGAGAAGCCGCGTGTAGCGTTTGCGCTCGCTTCGGATTCGCTTGCCGAAGGGCTGCATCGCCACATAGGCGCTCGACATATTCGCCTGCCGGGCATCCAGTGAAACAATGAACATTGGCATCCCGATCGGGCGCCCGATGCTCCCAAGTTCGATGTTGATGAGCGTTTCGTAATTGCTGCCGGGCTGCTCGGACTTGAGCATGGAGGCTTTCGTGCCGGCGGGCAGTTTGTTGAACGCGCCGTATTCCATCTCCCATGTATCTTCGACCATGGATGACGGGTAGACCGGCATCCCGTTTTGATCCCGGATGACGTTGCCGTTGGAATCCATCAGCGGCTCCTCGGCCATCGCGGGGGCTGGGGTCTCCACGCTGATTCCCCATTTGGCCGCATTTTCAGCGGACAGCACGGTCGCGAGCCCGAGCCTGCGCAGGTTCGCGAAGTTCGGGAGAGCCGGCAGGAGCTGAGGAAGTCCGCGCTGCTGGCCCGGTCGAATGCGACGGTAATCGTGGATCACATTCGCCGCCGGCCAAGGATCGAAGACGTAGCCAAGAATGACGAAGGCCCCAAAGGCGCCGGGATGCTGGCGGAGAACGTGGTAGATGCGGGGCCGCCCCCATGGGTCGAGCACAACCCCGTCAAAATATTGGTCGGGATACTCAGCCGGGTACATGCCAAAAAGCGGAGAAGAAACCTGGTCCGCCTCGATGTCGAAAACGTCCAGCTTGATCGGGTTGTCGAGGCCGGGGTTGTTTCGCAGCAGCAGGAAGCCCTCACCGTTGTAGCAGGTCGCCCCGCAGCTTCCGTGGAGCCGGTCAGCGAGCGCCACTTCCTCAGACCAGTCGTTGAAAAGTGTCTCGACCGCCTTATTGAAGGCGCGGTTTTTCGTGAGGACTTGGAGCTTGGGGCCGGTGCCGACGACGTAATCCGCGTACGTATCCACCACGCCCATGAACAGCGGGTTGTTGTGGTACTCGTACCGGCACATCATGCGGAGCTTGCGGCGGACCATCCACGAGGCCATCGCGTCGACGCTCATGGCATCCATGAGGGCGAAGTGGGCGGCGTTGAGTGGAGTGGTGAATTGAGAATCGAGCCGGGCCTGAATGTCCATGGGTCGGCGGTGGGCCGTCGCGAGCGTGGTGGCTGGGGGCCGGGGCGGCGTGGACGATGACGTGAGGGTGAGCGGAGTGGCGGCGGCGCGTACGATGGAGGGGGCGGTGACGTGCTCGGGCACCGGGCGCATGAAGCTCGCGAGTCGATGGAGCAGTCCGGACCTGGTGGCCGTCGCGTTCATCGCCCCATGTCCTCCGGCACGCGGAAACGCAGCCCTGTAGGGCTCGATACGCGGATGCCGACGCGCCGGATGCCAGCGCGCGGGCCGGCGGCGGCGGAAGCGAGCGCGTTAAAGACGGCGAGTTGATCCCGCAGGTTGTGCTCGCGCGACTGCCCCATGCCCTCAACGCGGACTTCTCCGGGGCCGCCAGCGGAGTTGAGAAGGCTGGATTTGATGTTGCTGAGGTCAGACATGCCCCCACGATGGCAACGGTGAGGCTTTCGTGTCAACGAAAAACTCAAAGAGTGGCACGGATTGTGCTATCTATGGCAGCGCGGCGTCCTGTCAGCGCGCCGCCAATGCCTCTGGCAGTTCCAGCGTCGTCCATGCCGTTCCGCAATTTCTGCAAACGCGGTATCGCTTCACCGCACCCTCGACCGGCACGGTATTTCTGACGCTCTTTCCCTCCCGGAATTGGATGCACCAACATTTCGGGCATCGCAAACCCTTCACCCGCCCATCGGATGTCCAGCGATGGTTGACCCGCACCACCGTCTCGGCGGGTGCAACCGGCTCCGGCGCCGCGGTCTGCGCCAAAGGCTCCGCGACGGGTTGTTCCTTCGTTTTCTTGCCCATGATAGCCCTCACACTGGCGACAGTTCCTTACGTTCCCAACGCGCCATCGGGCGATTGATGACCTTCACCACCTTCGCCTGTGCGCTCATCCCACGCCGGCAACCCTGCATCGAGGCCGCCACGGCGGCGTAAACCATGCAGTCAAGCCACTCATTATCGGGGCGGCTGGGCTTGAGCGTCCATTCATCCACCGGGATTCCCCGCGGACTCACGGGCGTCAGATATGTTTCCGCCGTCAGGTGCGAAGCGAACAGCAGGTGCCGCCCCGGATCATCCCCACAGAGCGTGATCGCCCCGGGATCGCCCGGCGCAGTCAGGAAACCGCCGTGAACGAAACTCTTCCACCAATTCGTGTCGATGACGCATGTTGGAAACTCCCGCGTTCCCGCCGTTGCGGCCACATACCACCGCCCCTGCGGATCCCACCGCTCGCCCTCTTTCCGGCGTCTGGCCGCCATCGGAATCTTCCCAGCCCCAATGCCCTCCCCGCGGCAGGGCAGCATCGTTGCCCCACCCCTCGCCATCTTGACGGCATGAACGACGTTGGGCCATTTCCCTTGATCGACCAGCATCCGCCCAATCCGCATGATTCCCGCGCCACCCGACCGGATGAAGTTCTTCGCCAGCATACGCGCGACCAGATCGCTCAACCCGGCGTGAATCGTGCCCTCGACGCCCAGGTGCGGGTATCGGTGCTGAAGGTTGCGGTCAGAATTCTGGATATCCAACTTGGTGACCTGGGGGTTTGTCTGCTCCGGCCAGATTCCGTATTCCACTACCTGGCCGGTAAAATCCTGCTTCCACGCCACCACCGTGTACCACAGGGAATATTGCTGAACGTCAATCGCCATCGTCAACTCGGTAGCGACTGGCGGTATCTCCGCCCACGGACGCCCAGTGATCCGCGACATGCAGATTTCCGGCGTAAGTTTCCCCGTCCCCGCCTCGCCGACAAGCGGTTCGTTCTGGAACTCCGCGGCGAACCCCGCCGGCCCGTATTTGTAAAAGGCGTGCATCGCCGCCTGCACCGCCGAGAGGTTCCGCGGATCGTCAATGCGCTCCGGCCAGTCCACGATCGCCCCGCAGTCCATGCACCCCTCGCGCAATTCGCACCCGTTGCACTTCTCCGTCGATTCATCGAGACGCCGGCGCCCGTCGCACATCTTCCCCCGGTAGAAATCGACCGCCTGATCCAGCGGAAGATCGGCCCGCATGGCCGTTTCCCGCAGTTCCCGGTACTCCTCCCACAGGGTCTTGTTCGTCGGCCAAGAGTACAGGCGCTTCGTCCGCTCACCACGGAAGTCCGGGAATCGCTTCCGATCTAGGATTTGGTCCGCCAAATCGCCCGCCTCGATGACCGTGCATGGCACTAAGATCGCAGTTTGGCGGTTTGGACCGGCCAATCCCTGAACATCCTGGTTGATGACTTGCAGGCGATGGGCGGTCTGCCCGTCTGGACCCTGCGAACGGGCCGACTCGGCAGTCTGGGGGTCGTCGCACAGGGCCAGCGTCGGCCGC
>JBEKCP010000170.1:0-9840 GCA_050014815.1 Thermoguttaceae bacterium
CGCGATGGGAATCGACGTCGACCAGATCAAATCATGTATAATTCAACGTGCGGCGTAGCGACCTATGGCGTTTCTCGAATCGGACTTCCAGCAATGAGACGGGCCAAAGTGGCGCTGCCCAATTAGTTTAGGGGAAAAAGCCCCCCGACTGCGTCGGGGGGGTCTCTTCATCCCTTCATCCGCACTTTATCCTTCATCCTTTATCCTTTATCCTTCATCCTTCCGCCCCCCGCCAGGCTCCGGCCGCCGGGCATGGGCCGCAGGTAGGGCCGGATATTCTCCAGGGTCTTCGGACCGATGCCGCGGACCCGCCGCAGGTCCTCGTGGTCCACAAAGGGCCCCTGCGTGCGGCGGGACTCGACGATCCGCTGGGCCAGGTTCTTCCCCACCCCCGGCAGTTGGACCAGCTCCGGCCAGTCGGCCCCGTTGATGTCCACCTGGAAGGCGGCCGTCTGGGGCTCGCCCTGCTCGACCTCGATGAGCCGGCCTCGCCACCCCCCCTGGCAGACCCACCAGCCGACCGTGGCCGCCAGGCCGGCGGCCACCAGAACGGCAATCCCCGCCTGGTCGGCCCGGCGGAGGAGCCAGGATGACCGCTCGGTCGGTGGGTTGGGGGGTCGCGGGGACATTGGAGCGGGCCGGCAGTTGTGCGCGCGGCCTCATTCTAACAGAAGCCCGTGGCGTCTGTAAACATACGCGCCATTATCGCTTGAATTGCAAAGGGTCGGCGCAGGGAGCAACGATTGCGCCTCCGGTCGTGTGGCATCCTCCCTGCAGTCGGGCGCATTCATGGCGGCGGCAATATTCCGGCGGCGGGTGGTGGCGACGATGGCCCGCTGCTAGCATCGGCTGATGACGGAATGATTGCCGATGATTGCGTTTCAGGCGGGATGAGTGAGGACAAGTATGAGGCTAGTTCCGGCCCGAGTAGCGGGGATAGTGCGGCTATTTGTTGCGGTTGCAGCCCTGACACGATCGCTTTAAGTCTTGCTCTCTGGTGGCGACTAAGCGAATACAGGTTTACCACTGCAAATATTTGTGCGGTGTAGCACACTAGGAAGTTCGCCAAACCGACGATGAACACGATGCTCGATAGCATCGTCCAACTGCCAGCAATCTCATAAAGGACGAGCCCCGTTAGCGCTACCACGGTGCTCCACAGTGCTGCGGTCTGACAGACTTGGAGTTTCACGACATGGAGTGTCACAGCGGGCAGATTAAAGGTTGAGAGTTCAATCAGGAGTTGCCGCTTACGCTGCCAGTCAATGACCCGTTTTCCCAGCCAGGGTACGATTAAGCGCCAAAGCGCTGGTATCCGCTTTGCCAACCAATGCAGAGCGGCAAAAACGGCACACGCAATGACCCCGACGACAATCTGCTCCCAAGTCATGAAATTTCTCCCTTATGACCGGCCTCTCGCTCAATTCTGGTAGGCATGGTCTGTTTCCTTCGGACTGTCGGCCACCGTTCTGTCTCACTGCGGCCTGCTGGGGCTTTCTGTTGCGACTTGCGCTGCGGGTGCAGGTTGTGGTGCGGGTTGCTTTGCAGTTTCACGGGTGAGTTTCTCTGCCCTCGCAATGATATCATCAAAGAGTGCGGCCTCGCTTCTGAAATTAAGAGCCTTCCAATAATTACGGAGACAGAAGTAGAGAGCCCCTAACGCTAACGCATCAAAAGAGTATGTGATGACGGGTAGAGTTACCGTAGAAAACTCGATAGCACACAGCCTGAAGAAGAGTACCATCATACCGAAGAATACCGCCAGACTATTGCAAGCAAACTGCTTCAGTCTCTTATGAATTGAGTCGGTGGTAACATAGACGATTACTAGCGGATTACCGACAATCCTTTGCGCTGCCGCATTCAGCAGATTTCTAGCCTCGTCTTGATTTACCTTGTATTTCTCCCAGATGCGTCTCACCCTCGGAGTTACCACGACGATAATGATGCCAGCGATCACGCTACCCAGAATGCTCACGCCCAAGTTCAGTGTGATTTCCATGACCAACCTCGCCTTCTGCTATGACTGGAGTGGGAAACTGTCCTGCCCACCTATCAGCCACTCACCATACCACGGCCGTGGGGTCATGACAAGGGGCACTGGCCTTGCCTCCGGCATGGGAATCGGCTACACTGCACGGCGAAAGGGCCGCCCCCCATGAAAAATAACCTCTACTACGGCGACAACCCAGACGTTCTCCGGCGGCACATCGGGGCCGAAGGGGACAGTCCCATTTTCGCTTCGCAAAAATGGGGACAGTCCCCCGTGAACGGTTACACCCCACAAGACACCGGCAACGCCAGCACTGCCAGTCGTGTGCCGGCTACATGACGGTGCGGTCTCTGAGCCGCCGGTATGTCTCCAGGGCGTCCGGGAAGGGCTCCAACGCGCGATCGAAGATGCCCAGCGTATAGGCGATGGTCATTCCGTAGTTGGTGATGGGCACGCCGGCCCGGCGGCAGCGGAGCAGCCGCGCGAGCATCTCCCGGCGGTTCCACATGCACGCGCCGCAGTGGATGACCAGGCGGTAGGGACTCAGATCGTCGGGGAAATCGCGGCCGGCGACGGTCCGGATGTCGAGCGTGCCGCCGACGTACTGCCGCAGCCACCGGGGGATCTTCACCCGGCCGATGTCGTCGCCGATGGGGTGGTGCGTGCAGGCCTCGGCCACCAAAACGCGGTCGCCCGGCTTGAGCCGGTCGATCGCCAACGCGCCCTCGACGAACTGGCCGAGGTCCCCTTTCTGCCGCGCAAACAGGATCGAGAACGACGTCATCTTCACGCCCGGCGGCGTGTCGCCGGCCACCTTGAGGAATGCCTGCGAGTCGGTCACCACCAGGGCGGGCGGCCGCCGGAGCCGGTCCAATGCGTCGCGAAGCTCCCGCTCTTTGACGACCATCGCGTAGGCGTCGCCGTCCAACAGGTCGCGAAGGGCCTGGACCTGGGGGACAATGAGGCGGCCCCTGGGGGCCTCCAGGTCGATCGGCACCACCAGGATGGCCATCTCGCCGGGCGGTACGAGATCCGCCACCACAGGGGGCGATCGCAGGAACTCCTCCGGTGCGGCCCGAACAATGGCCTCGCGGAGATCCACCACGCCGCCCTCCCGGATCGCCACCGTCTCGACCCAGGGGGTGTTCGAGCCGCGGAGGCCGTCGAGCACTTCCGGGCCCGGGCGGCCCAGGTCCGACTTGTTGAAGACGGCGATGGCCGGGACCTGGCGCTCGTGGAGCTCGCCGAGAATGGCCTTCTCGAAGGGTCCCCAGCGGCCCGATTCGGCCACCACCAACCCGAGATCAGTGCGATCGAAGACCTCGTGGGTCTTCCCGACGCGGAGCTCGCCGAGGGCCCCCACGTCGTCGATGCCCGCCGTGTCGATGAAGAGGACGGGCCCCAGCGGCTGGAGTTCCATGGGCTTTTCGACCGGGTCGGTGGTAGTGCCCGGCAGTTCGCTGACGATGGCCACTTGCTGGCGGCACAGGGCGTTCAAGATCGACGACTTGCCGGCATTGCGGCAGCCGAACAGGCCGATATGGAGCCGGAGGCCCTTAGGGGTGTCTTTCATGGTCGATAACTCGGGGAGACCGAAATATGTTATACCGCGCGGGGCGTCGGGGTGCTTCCAGTTCCCATGCCTGTTGTTCCCGCGGGGGACCGTGGGGACGGGTATACAAGTCTAATGGGTGGTACATGCCTTTTCCATGCGATCATCAAGCGGATTCCGCTGTTTTTCTTCACAAGAGGCATGTTCACAACCGAAAAATGGGCGTATACTGCATCGTGGGAGGCGTCGGCCTCCGTGCAGAAAGGCTATTTCGATGCTCATTAGTTTCACGGTCCAAAACTACCGGCCCTTTGCCGACGAGCAGACGCTATCCCTCGAGGCCGTCAAGGACGACAGCCACCCGGGCCACGCGGTGGACTGCGGCGCTTTCCGGTTACTGAAGACCGCTGCCATCTACGGGCCCAACGCCTCGGGCAAGAGCAGCCTGTTGAACGCCCTTTACGCAATGCAACTGCTGGTGAGGATTTCCGCCACGCAGATGAGCCTCGGCGATCGGATCGGGGCCGCCAGCCCGTTTCGGCTCGACAAGGCCCGCGTCCGGGAGCCATCCTCGTTCGAAGTCCGCCTGTTCCTCAACGGCACCGAGTACCAATACGGCTTTTCGGCGACCCGAGAGCGCGTTTGCGACGAGTGGCTTCACGTGAAGCGGAAGGGCGGCAGGTCAACCAACCCACTGACGCGACACTATGACCCGGCGAGCGACAAGACCGATTGGCAGCTTCGCGGGGAGTTGAAGGGTGCGAAGGACATTGTTGAAAAGACCCGCGACAATGGGCTGTTTCTCTCGCGCGCGGCCGAAATGAATCTTGAGTTTGTCGCGGAACTCTACCTCTGGTTCCGGGATCGCTGCTCCTGCCTCGATCTGGCTACCCGGCCTCTGGATCTCACGGAACAGAGTGCGCGTCGTGCCGCAGGCGACAGCGGTTTCCGAGGTCGGGTGGAACGATTGATTCGCGACGCTGACTTCGCCATCGACGGCCTGGACGCCGACCCTAAACCGCACGCCGCCCTCCCCGAGGATGCTCCGGAGCTTCGAGCTCTTGATGACGCGATGCGCAGTTACCTCGTAGCTATTGATGCCGTAGCGGTAAGATACGGCCACGGGCACGTGGCCCCCGATGCCAGAGAACACTTCGCGGTAAACACCTTCCACAGGATTCCCGATTCCGACGAGACGGTTCGGTTCTCGCTCGATGCCGACGAATCGAGCGGCACCCAGCGGTTCTTCGCGCTCGTGGGCCCGGTTCTCCAGGCGTTGGATGAAGGGCACCTGCTCGTTGTCGATGAACTCGACTGCAGCATGCACCCGCAACTGACGTACAAGCTCGTGGAGATGTTCCACAGCCCGGAGGCCAATCCCAAGGGGGCCCAGTTGGTCTTTGCGACCCATGATACGTCGCTGATGACCCCCGCGTTGTTTCGCCGCGATCAAATCTGGCTGACCGAGAAGACGCGGAAGGGGGCCGCCGTGCTCTTTTCCCTGTGCGAGATCGAGCCCGAAAAACGGCCGCGAAAGGACGAGCCGTTCGAGAAGCACTATCTGGCGGGACGTTACGGCGGCGTGCCCAACTTCGGCCCGGCGCTGGAGGATTTCAAAAAGCTATGACGAACCGAGGCTCTGGCAGACCCCGCTTCGGCTCGTCGCGGCGAAGGGGGCCCTTGCGGCCCCGCAAGAGGACCGTCTTGATCGTGTGCGAAGGCAAAGAAACCGAGCGCAACTACTTCGACAAGCTCAAGAGAGAGGAGCCGATCAAAGAGAAGTTCGCCATCAGGGTGAAGGGCGGCAAGGGCGGGTCCCGCTTGCAAGTCGCCCAGTTCGCCGTGGACCGCAAGAACGAACCCGGCACGGATTACGACGAGGTCTGGTGCGTCATGGACGTGGAAGGGCCCGCAGGGCTGGACGAGATGCGGAAGGCCCTCGATCTGCTCGGCGGGAACTCGATATCGGCGGGGGTGTCGAACCCTTCGTTCGAGGTATGGCTGCTGGCCCATTTCGAGCGGAGCGGCGCGGCGTTGCTCGACTGTGACGCCGCGATTGTCCGCCTCAACAAGCACTGGCAAAAACACTTTTCCGGCCGATACGACAAGGCGGACGGTCGCATCTACGATCGGCTTGCCAAATTCATCGCCGATGCGGTCGAGAACGCCCGGTGGGTCCGAGAAAAGCACCACGACCCGGTTGCGTGCATCGTTGATTGCAACTCCGCAACCGACATGTATCGGTTGGTTGCGCGCTTGCGCCCGGCAGCCGACTAGCCCTTGTCAGAAAAGCCGCGTTTCCAGCAGCTACACTAGCCCGAAGCGCAAGCGAGGGACGCAGACCAGGCAGTTCCCTCGCTTGCGCGTCGGGCTAGTGTGGGTTTTTCCGACAAAGCCTAGCCCTTCTTACCCCCGCATCGGGTCGGAGGGGCTTTTGCACCTGGAACCGGAAGAGGCCAAGAAACTCGTGTTGCCATTTTCGGCCGGTTGCGGTCCAATAGGGGGCAACGATGAGCATCACGGAAGTTGTCGCCATGGGACCGGAGGCCGAGATCGGGCGGGAGATCATCCGGCTGGTGCCGCACTGGTACGAGGCGGATTGCGGGCCGGAGGAGTATTCGATCCCAATCGGGCAGCACGCGGCCCGGTTCTGCAATCATTGCCGGCTGACGCCGCAATTGGCGGCGTTTTTGGCCAGGATTTCGGCCAGGACCCGCGAGCTGCCGCTCCAGTACTTCGTCGACATGCCCGGCCTGATCGACGTGCTGCTGGAGAGTTTCACGAAGGAATGGCTGCGGCTGCACTCCGCCACGACGGACTGGACGAAGCTGATCCGGTACCTGGGCTCGATCGCCCGGCGGACCTACGAGAACATCCCGGTGTCGCTGAACCTCATTATCCGTCCCGGCATCGGGATCGGCGACATCACGCAGCCGTACTTGCAGAAGTTCCTTGATCGGTTGGCGTCGTCGCCTTTTTCCTACCTGGCGGTCGATTCCCAGATGCGGCTGATGGACTACGGGGAGGTGGATTGGAACCGGATCCAGAGTTCGCCTTCCTACAAGTTCCATCCCGAGTTCCTGCACCCGATCTACAGCGTCATGGAGGAGAAGGACCTCTCGGCCCACTTGACGTTGCAGGGGGACCTGGTGCTGATGAACAAGGCGGGGCTGCTGGCCGCCCGCCGCAAGGGGAAGTGGCGGATCTACGACGTGCGGACGTTCAAGAACAGCCTCTCCTACTGCCTGGGAAACTATCACGTCGGCGCGAACCTGTTCGAGGTCGTCTTCGACCTGAGCTTCCGGCGGCAGGGGGCGCTCTTGCTCTATGACCCGGAGCACCGCCTGGGCGACCACATTCTGAACCGCCAGAGCATTCTCTTCGAGCCGTGGAACGGCCAGGACGAGGTCCCCATTCCCCCGCCGGGACAGTCCCTCATCCGGCGGTCGATCGAGGACATCGGCGTCGGGCGGAAGGCGGGGTCGCTCAAGCGGAAGCGGCGGCTCGTGGAAATGGCGTGCGTCGACGGGGCCCTCGTCTTCGACGATCATCACGTCCTGGCCGTCGGCGCCATCATCGAATCCCATCCGAGCGTCGGAAACCAATTGGGCGCCCGGATGACGGCAGCCCGCTCGTCTTACCTCTGGGGCGCCCGTCCTATCACGGTCAGCTCCGACGGCGACGTGACCATTTTCTTCACCAGCCGCAGCGGTGATCGCGAGTGCGAAGCCCTGATGCACTTCCTGTAGGGCGGTTAGGGTCCGTTGTCCGTTGTCCGTTGTCAGTTGCAACGGACCACGGACCACTGACCACTGACCACTGACAACTGTTCGACAGGAGCAGCGATGAGTATTTTCCTCGGAATCGACATCGGCACGTCCGGCACGAAGACCCTGGCCATCAACGCCCAGGGGAAGATCCTGGCCGACGCCATGGAGACCTATCCCCTCTACCATCCCAAGCCGCTGTGGAGCGAGCAGGACCCCGAGGACTGGTGGCAGGCCACGATCCGGTCGGTCCGCCGGGTGCTCTCCGCGGCCCGGCTCAAGCCCGCCGACGTGAAGGCCATCGGCCTCTCCGGCCAGATGCACGGATCGGTCTTCCTCGACCGGCGGGGCAAGGTCATTCGCCGGGCCATTCTCTGGAACGACCAGCGGACCGCCGCCGAGTGCCGCGAAATTGAAGAGCGGGCCGGCGGCCGCCGCGAGTTGATCCGGATGGTGGCCAACCCGGCCCTGACCGGCTTCACCGCCCCCAAGATCCTCTGGCTGCGGAACCACGAGCCGAGGAACTTCGAGCGAACGGCCAAGGTCCTCTTGCCCAAGGACGAAATCCGCCGCCGCCTCACCGGCGAGCTGGCCACCGAAGTGAGCGACGCCAGCGGAATGCTGCTCCTGGACGTCGCGCGGCGGACCTGGTCCACCGAGCTCCTCTCCCGGCTGGAACTGGACGAAAGCCTGCTGGGCCGCTGCTACGAGTCGGAGGAGGTGACCGGGACGCTCACGCCCCAGGCCGCCCAGACGCTGGGCCTATCGACCGGCTGCCTGGTGGTCGGCGGGGCGGGCGACTGCGCGGCCGGCGCCGTCGGCAACGGAATCGTCGCCAAGGGCGTGCTCTCCACGTCGCTGGGAACCTCCGGCGTCGTCTTCGTCCACAGCGACGAAGTGAAGATCGACCCCGAGGGGCGCGTCCACACGTTCTGCCACGCCGTCCACGGCAAGTGGCACATGATGGGCGTGAACCTCTCCGCCGGCGGATCGCTCCAGTGGTTCCGCAACGCCCTCTGCCAGGCCGACGTTGCGGCGGCCAAGAAGAAAAAAGCGGACGTCTACAACCTCCTGACCGAGGAGGCGGCCGGCGTCCCGGCGGGCAGCCAAGGACTCTTCTTCCTGCCCTACTTGTCCGGCGAGCGGACGCCCCACGCCGACCCCGACGCCCGCGGCTGCTTCATCGGCCTGACCCTCTCCCACGCCCGCGGACACCTCATTCGCGCGATCCTGGAAGGAGTCACCTACTCGATGCGGGAGAGCCTGGCCATTTTCGAGGGGCTCGGGGTGCCGATCCGGCAGATCCGGGCTTCCGGCGGCGGCGCCCGCAGCCCGCTCTGGCGGCAGATACAGGCCGACGTGTTCGACCGCAAGGTCGTCGTGATCAACAGCGAGGAGGGTGCGGCCTACGGGGTGGCCCTGCTGGCCGCCGTCGGCGCCGGGGCCTTCAAGAACGTCGTGGAGGCCTGCGGCGCCACCATCCGCGTCGTCCACGAGACCGCCCCGAGCCGGGCCGCGGCACGCTGCTATGACCGGGCCTTCCCCGTCTACCAGCAGCTCTATCGCTCGCTCAAGAACGACTTCAAGACGATCGCCGAACTGCAGTGATCTTCCTCGACGTCGCAGACATCAAGAAACACTTCGGGCCGGAGCCGGTCCTGGACGGGCTCTCGCTCCAGGTGCGGCCGGGCGAGCGGATCGGACTGGTCGGCCCCAACGGCAGCGGCAAGACAACGCTCTTGAGGATCCTGGCCGGCAAGGAGGAGCCCGATAGCGGCCGGGTCGGCCGCCACCCGTCGCTGCACCTGGGCTACTTGGAGCAGCAGCCCGAGTGGGAGCCGGGCCGCACCCTCTGGGACGAGGCCCAAACCGCCCTGGCCGGCCTCATCGCGATGGACGAGGAGGCGGTGGCCGTGGCCGAGGAGATGGCCGAGTCGACCGAGCCGGCCGAACACAATCGCCTGGCCGCCCGCTACGACCACCTCCAGCACGAGCTGGCCCGCCGCGACGCCTATAACCTCGATCACAAGATCGAGCGGGTGCTCCAGGGGCTTGGCTTCCGGCAGGAGGGCTTCCGCCAGAGCGTCGATTCCCTCAGCGGCGGCGAGCAGAACCGCCTCATGCTGGCCAAGCTGCTCCTCAGCGAGCCGAACCTCATGCTCCTGGACGAGCCCTCCAACCACCTCGACATCGAGGGCACCGAGTGGCTCGAAACCTTCCTCCTGGAAAGCTCCGCCGCCATGGTCCTCGTGAGCCACGACCGCTGCTTCCTCGACCGGGTGACCAATCGCACGTTCGAGCTGTTCCGGGGCACGGTCGATAGCTACACGGGCAACTTCTCGGCCTACTGGCGGCAGAAGGCCGAGCGGCTGCTGGTCCAGCGGCGGACGTACGAGAAGCAACAGACCGAGATCGCCAAAACCAAGGACTTCATCCGGCGGAACGCCTACGGCCAGAAGCACGCCCAGGCCGAGGACCGCCGCAAGAAGCTCGATCGGATCGAGCCGGTGCCCCCGCCGCGAGAGATC
>JBEKCP010000171.1:0-9832 GCA_050014815.1 Thermoguttaceae bacterium
GATTGGCGAACAGGTTGCGGCGGAACTCCAACAGGGCCTTCTTGTCTTCGGGCGTGGCGGGCACGTCGCGCTCATACGAGCCGCGCACGTTCTCGTCCAGGTGTTCGCGCTGTCCGATGCCGGGGATCACCGCCGAGAGCCGCTGCTCCTTGAGCATCTCCTTCAGCATGACGTGGCCCCGGCGGTCGGTGAAGCTTTCCGTCTGCTCCTTCTTCAGGCCGAACACGCCGCCGGCCCCGAAAGGTTTCAGGCCGATCACGCCCACGTCCTTCTCCCGGGCCAATTTCAGCAGGCCGTCGCCACCGAGATCCTTGGTCAAGAACAGGCGGGGAAAGATGATCACTGAGAACTGCGGGTACTCGTTGAGCACGCGGCGGAAGACCTTGGGGTTGTGGGCCGAAACGCCCAGGAACCGCACCTTCCCCTGCTGCTTGGCCTTCTCGAAGACCTCGACGACCATGTCGAGGGCCTTGTTGCTGACCATCAGCAGCGTGTTGATGCTGTTCTGGCCGGTGCCCCAGGTGGCCCCTACCGGCCGCCACAAGTCGAGCACGTCGGTCTGATAGCTCTTCAGGCGGGCCTCGATCGACTTCATCATGCCGTCCTCGGTCAGGTTCTTCTCCCACTCCTCCGTGATCTTCTCGGGCCAGGAGGCGAAGCCGATGAACCACTTGTCGCGCCGGGCACTGGTGGTCTTGGCCATCGCAGCGCCGTAGGCATCGCATTCGCCGGCGATGTTGTTGTCCACGTAGTTGATACCCAACTCGACGGCATGCTCCAGGTGCTTCAACCCCGCGCCGTGCCCGCCCAGGCTGACCTCGGAGATCATGAACCCGGTCTTGCCGAGTCGGCGGTAGCCCATCTTCTCATGGTAGTTGAGGATTTTCGACGTGTTCGGTTCAGCAGCGTGCGCAGACGCGGCCGCGCCGACCGAGGTAAGCGCCGTGCCCACTGCCACGGCGGAAGTGGTCTTGAGAAACTCGCGGCGACTGTTTCTGGACAGAGACATCACAACCTCCTTCTTGCAGATGACGCCGCGCTCAGCGCGTCGGCGCTTGGCGCGCGGCCCACACGGTACTGTTGGCAATCAGCTTCTGAAACGCGTCGACCCGATATGCTTCCGGCCAATGGGCCGGCAGAATCGTCACGACCTTGCCCTTCCCGAAGTCCCGGGTCCACACCGACGGCAGTTCCCGGTCCTTGCCTTTCTCCTTGGCGACGGCCAGCACCCGGCAGTCCTCGGCCAGCGGCTTTGACTCGTACAACTCGCTCTTGACCTCGAAGGACGACGGCACACCACGGGTGATGGGATGTTGATCGTTCGTGATGCGGACCGTCACGAAGACATTCGAGCTGCCGTGCTTGATGAAGCGCGTGCCGAACAACTCGCGAAAGTCGTCCCATTTCACGAACGAGTAATAGGAAGCATGGATACCCACGACGCCGACCCCGCCGCGCACCAGTTCCAGTAGTTTCTGTTTCTGCGCATCGTTGAGCACGCCCCGATCGGAATCGAAGCAATGGTTCATCAGGATCACGTCCAGTTTGCCGACCTCGGCCGCATCCAGGAACGCTCCATCGCGAACCACCGTGATGTCGATCGCAATCAGCTTTGGGAGCGCCTCGCCAAGGATCTCGCCGTACGCCTTGAAATCGTGCGAGTGTCCACCCACCCAGAGCACGGCGTTGAGTTTTTGCTTCGGGCCGTCCGCGGCCGCAGTGCCGGCCAGAAGACTTGCTGCCAACAAGAGGACCGCCGCCAGCCATAGTCTCCGAATTGCCATCGCCTTTTCCCTCCCGGCAGCCCAGAAAGCGTACGCTCGCGTGCTGCTTTCCGCGGCTCGCCATGCCATGCCTGTTAGTACATTCCGTACCGGCATTCTGCCGCTTGCTGCCGCGGTGCCTGGTGCTGCGTCTCGCTGTGGACCGACCATCAGCTAGTGTAGTGTCTCTGGCAAATAGTGCTTGTGATCGTTCACGGGGTTCTTACTCTTGTCATGCCCACCGGAACCCCACGGCAGCGGGCCGACAATGGTCATTTTGAACAGGGGAATTTGGCTTGTCAAGTGCCCCCCAAGAACTTCCAGAATCCTTCCTCACTCCGGCTTCAGCCCAAGTTTCTCCGATGGACGTCTCGCGCATTCGCGACGAAGCGCTCGCCTGGGGCCGGCAGTATGCGATTCTCGGCGGCGATTGGTCTCCTTTCTGGCACGACGCCATCGACCTGTTAGGCATGGAGAACTTGTTCTTCAAGATGTACGACGAGCCCGAGTTGGTCGATGCCGTGCTGCGACATGTCGTGGACTACTATGCCCCGGTCAGCCGGCGGATCTTCGACGCCGCGGCCGATGCCATCGACATATTCTTCATCGGCAACGACTTCGGCGGTCAAACCGGCCCACTGCTGAGTCCCGCCCAGTTCAACCGCTTCATGCTGCCGCACCTACAGCGGTTGATCGACCTGGGGCATGCGTATCGCCTGAAGGTTATGCTGCACTGCTGTGGCGGGTTCGAGCCGCTGATGGCAGGGATGATCGCCGCCGGTCTGGACGGCGTCCATGCCATTCAGCCCTGTTGCGGCGGAATGGACCTTCGGCAACTCAAGGAGAAATATGGCGGCACGATTCTGTTCAACGGTGCGATCGACTCGCACCACGTGCTCATCAAAGGTACACCACCGTCGGTGCGAGAACGTACGCACGAAGTCCTCGCGATTATGGCGCCCGGCGGCGGCTATGTGGCCGGCGCGAGCCACGACTATATCCCGGAAGAAATGCCCGTCGCGAACGTCGTCGCGATGTTTGATGCCGTGGCGGAGTTCCGTGTAAGTGCCTGATGCGCGTCGGTCAGCCGCGTCATGCCTTGCGGCGCATGAATTGTCCGGCCTCACTCCGCACCTGGCCGAGGAGCGTGTCGAACAACCGGATTGCCGAGCCTTCGGAAAGTCCGTGCGGATCGTAGTGGAGGTTGAGCGAGAGACGGCCGGCGTACGTGCATGCCGAAAGCGACACGCAGGTCAGTGGCCGGATCGGCGCAAGAAAATCGGCCGATTCGAGCAAGAGATTGCCGGCGACGAGCCTGCCGTCCTTTCGCGGCAGTTGAGACCCAGCGAAGATTTCCCCGACGTTGGTCATTGTCGCCGTTGCCTGACACTTGCTGCCGTGGACCCTGTGCGCGATCCCACCGGGAAGATGCCTGCGGATTTGCAGTCCCCGGAGAAATGTGCGGGCGAGTCTCCATGCCTTCACTTGACACATCTCTTCGTGAATGCCTTGCAGGAGAGCAGCAGGATTCCTGCACGCAATGGCATGTCGCGTCAAGAAGACCAAGCCGGTTAGGTTGGCCGCCGACATGCGCCGATGAGTTTGGGTGCGGAGATCAACTGGCACCGCGAGCCGCAGCCAGGCATTCGGCCGTTGCCCCATTTCACGGCGAAAAGCCTGGATTGCGAGGAAAAGATCGCAACACAAGAGGTCGTTGACTGTCGCGCCACGGCGTCTAGCAGCCGACCGTATTTCCGAACTGGCCACCTCGTCAAAGCGGTAGTTGCGAGCGGCGGGATATCCGGGCGGCGTCGCATCGTCGTCTCCGGCCGGCCGATAGTCCACCAGCACCGCCGGCGCGTACATGAAGAAGCGAGCGGCGCGTAACAGGCCGGCCCAACGAACACGCAGCACTTCCGCCGGCTTCGTGACCGCCGGGCCGGGACAGTCGCGGCGATCGAGCAACGCGGGGTCGTAGATGTGAGGTGTGCCGTAGTCCACCCCGTCGCCCATCGCCCGGCCGTACTCGGCCAGCCAATCACCAATGAATGCAAGGGCCCCGCGCGCATCGCACGAGGCGTGATGGAATTGGAAAATCAGCCGTGTGCTTTCCTGCCCAACCGCGAAGTGAACTCGGACGCCGATCTCTTCCCTGACATCCAAACGCGCAGCCGGCAGATAGGCCGTCTCGGCCTGCGCGGTCGTCCAACGTACGATGGGCATTGCCTTATCGACCGGCTGCCACACCAACCTGCCATCTTCACACCGCACGACAGAAGACAACAGCGGATGCCGGCCCATGCAGTTGCTCAATGACTTCTCGGCAGTTTCCCGGTGGACATCACCCACAAAGTCCAGCCGTACAAAGAAGCTCCAGGGATAGGCTTGGCGGTCTTCGCGAAAAAAGTATTCTTCCAGCGGAGTCAGGGACATTCGAGACATCGTAACAATTACGGCACAGTTCACACGCACACCGGCAAGTCCGATCGCGTTTCCGGCGATTTGGCGGCGACGCCGTTTGTTGCTGGCGATGCAGCGGATGCGTTGTGGGAATCCAGCAAACCCCTGCGGGGAGCATGCCTGTTGAGAAATCGGCAAATCCGTCGCTGATACTCTTCCGGCTCGGAGTGAATCGATCGGTTGTGGTTGCCCTTGGGCACAATCCAGAGGCGAGCGTGGGTCCGCAACCTTCTCCAGAGGCGATGGGCCAGTTCCACCGGGATCGTGTGATCGCGCGCTCCATGGATCATCAACAAAGGCTGCCGAACACGACGAATGTCGTTCTTCAGCTTGATACACGGGTGCTTGAGCTTCCGTGCGACGAGGTCATGTACGAACGTACCGTAGAGTACTTGCAGGAACCAGGGCACGACGGTCAACAAGGAGGCCGGACGCACAAACCGCGGCATGAACCGTCGGATATACGTGGTCGTTACCCAGCGGGACTCGAACGCGCCGTCGGTAATCACTGCCCAGATGCCGTTGTGGCGACTTGCCGCGCTGATTGCCGCACATCCGCCACGACATAGGCCCAACAACGCCACCCCCGCCACATCGGCGTCGTCCAATGTTCGGAGATAGTTGATCGCTCCCAAGACATCATTCACTTCGTACCGTGTGGCCCAGTTCCGGGGCATATAGCCCTCCATACGATCGCTGGTGCCGTGATTCCGAAAGTCGAACGCAAAGACGTCGAACCCTCGGTCGAGAAGCCGCAAGACATACGAGGCGGCGGCGCGGCGATCTCCGCCGAACTCGTGACAAAATACCACGACGCCGTGGCGTTGGGATGTATGTCGATGGACATAGGTTCCCCTCAACGTGACTCCATCAAACGATGGAAATTCGCAATCTTCATACCTACCCAGCGATTCGAAGGAAAATTGGCCGACGGTCCCGGTACCCAAGGCCGCGATCGTTTCACATAGATTGATTGCCGATGGGAGGTGAACCAGCCAAATACCCAGCAAGACCGCCGCGGGAACTAACACCAAGAGCACAATTGCCCCAGAAATCCAAAAAACCATCTTTGCACCAAGTCGGTTGTTCGTAGTTTTGCCGCGACGCTCCCCGAAAAGCCAGCCGATTCCCATTTATACCTCCCGCTAAGTTATTTTGGAAGGGAGCCGCATTCCCTTTCAACCGGCTCGCTCGTTCAACGTACTCACGGGCAAGTGGGCTTCTTATTTGCCCAGACTACCTAGTTTCCGAGACGTCCTGGCGGCGAAGCTGCGTTCGTCCTGTTCGACAGTTCACAGCCTTCCTGCGGCCCACAAGAATCGCGTGGGCCGATGCTTGGAACATCAGGCTCCTGACCGTCCTTCGGACAAAGGGTGGTTGTTGCAAAAACTACATTCTGCTGGGGCCGCAAGAACTTGTCGGGCGATCCGCCTTTGATTCGATGCTTCTCCGTGCCCGCCATAGTGAACTCTTCCGCGAAACGGAACTCGTGGAAGGTCTCAATGTCAGCCAATTTCTTGGAGCCGATTGGCGTTGATCGTGGGCGTTTCGGCACGGAAGTCGGTAAGCGAAATCTTCGCTTGGTCGAGCTGCCCCTGCGAAAGCGTCATGCCTTTGTGGGTGGCGCCACAGGCGGCACTGATGAGCGTACCCCGTTTGCTGGCCAGGGCGGTCGGGTCGCTGTTCAGCTTGGTCTGGCGGTTGCGGAACTCGCGGTCCCACTCGCTGCTTTCGCGCGTCTGGAGACTGTATTCCTCGTCGAGCTTGATAAGAGTGCCGGCATCCACGAGCTTCTGAAGGACGCGAGGGATTTCCTTGCGGAGCTGCGTTTTCGCCAGCATGGGTGGCAAGATCGTCTTCGATGGCCTTCCGCTTATCAACCTTCTTGGCAAGGACCACGCGGCGAGTGACCATCTCCACATCCGAGTCGGAAAGCTCGACCGGGATGGTGAATCGGCCGCTGAGACGCTGGAGTAGGGGCATATTTGCAGCCACGGCGGTCTGCCCGGCACCGAGGAGCAGCACGCGACTGTCGAGCTGCTTGCAGAGGGCCTCAGCGACCTCCTGAACGTCGGTAGAACGGCTGGCGTCGTTGGCGATGAAGAGCTGGATTTCGTCGAGGATGATCACCGTGCAGGGAATCTGGCCCTTGACCGAAAGGACCTCGCGGACCAGGCGGATGAACTCGTTGGTCGATATGTCATCGACCACAGGGAACTGCGAACGCAGGGCGGCACGGGCTTGCTTGAGGTCGGGTGCGAACGTGCGATCGGCGTCCAGGACGGCCTTGGCAAGCACGGGGCTGACATAAAGATCGTGAAGCTCGCTGTAGAAGTCCTTGCCGGCTGCCTCGACGGCGGCTTTCACCTGGTCGTAGATGCCGTTCTTCTGGAGCCACATGCAGAACTGGGCCTGTGGCAACGACTCGGAAAAACCCTTCGAGCGGAGGATGATGCTGAGCACGGCCAGACGGACGCTTTCCCCACCGCCTGAAGGCAGCGTGCCCGAAGCCGCGTGTAGACCGCCGCACCGTTTGCCTTGCGTATCAAGCTCTTTCAGCAGGTCTTTGACCTCTTCAGGCAACTGGGCCAGGCCACGGGCGGTGGCGCCGTCGGCAAAGGTCGTATTCACCCACAGATGACGGAGCATCTTTTGCAGGTGCGACTTACCGCTGCCGTAGAAGCCGTGGTCGATTACTACTTGGCGCGCAATGACCAGGCCAAAACATCGCACTGCAAAACCTGGCTGGCAAAACATCACAACGTCGTTCCGTAAAAGTGATGCTGTAGAACTAGACACAACGTTTGGTGGTCAGGCAGTCCCTTTATATGTGCCAACTCGGCGTCGGTCAGTACTAGCGCGGCCATGGTGTTTCTAAAGAACTCGTCTCCGAGCAAGTTCTGCAACCAAACCGGCGGGGGCGGCTCTGCCTCGCAAATCAAGCAGGATTTCGTGCTAATCTGGCAACCGGGACTCGCCCACCCGCCCAGCTTCGTAATCCCTTCCACCGCCTCTTGCTGCTCCCTCGCCTTCTTCAGCTCCCGCGAAAGCCAACTGCACGGGAGGGCGACGGCGACCGTCAGCAGCAGGAGCGAACGGATGCTGAATTGAAACCGCCAGCGGAAAACGAGGGCGGCGGCGAACCAGCCGAGCATCAGCAAGACCCACGCACTGACGCTCGCCACACAGATCAACACCGTCCAGCCCTTGTGGGCATTGAACGGAAACCACCGGAACCGCTCGGACAGGGAGAGCAGTCCTTCGAGCGCGAGCAGCCCAATCACCGCGCGATCCGGCGTGGGGCGATACCAGGGAAGTCGCGGTTCGAGCGGGTCGGCCATGCCGACCAGTATACCAGGTAGCCGATCCCGAGGACGCGGGAAAATCGTTTGCCGACCGGCTCAACCCGGCTTCTTTGTCCTCTTGGCGGCCCGCTTCCGTTTGCCGGCAACCGCCTTGGGGCGGCCCGGCTTGCGCTTCGGGGCGCGAGTTGAAGCGGACGGGGCCGCGGCCGCCATCTTTGTGCCGGGGCGTCGCTGCGACGGACGCCGGAAAGTCGACGGCCCCCGCTCGGCTCGCAACTTCAATAGATTCAACGCGTACTCGAAGGAGATCTCCTCCGGGGCGGTTCCCCGCGGGAGCGAGGCGTTGGTGACGCCGTCGGCGACGTACGGCCCGTAACGCCCCCGCAGGACCTGCACCGGCTTGCCGGTGACCGGCGAGTCCGAAAAGACCTTGACGGGCTCCCTGCTGACGGCGGCCCGGCCCCGGGTCTTCGCTTGCGCCAGGAGGGCCAGGGCTTCCTCGAGCGTTACGTCCAGCGGCGACCGGCCTTCGGCGAGCGAGCGGGTGTCGTCCCCGCACTTGACGTACGGTCCATAACGGCCGTTGTAGACCACCACCGGCTCGCCGCCGGCGGGATGCTGCCCGAGCGTCCGCGGCAGCGACAGGAGCTTGACGGCCACTTCGAGGGTCACGTCCTCGGGCTGCATGCCTTTCAGGAGCGAGGCGTTCCGGGGCTTCTCGTCGCCCTCGGCAATGCCGCGCTGCACGTAAGGGCCGTACCGCCCGACCTTGAGATAAATAGGCTTCTGCGTTTCGGGGTCTATCCCGAGGGGGTCTTCGCTCTGGGCCGCCTTCGCGAGCATTTCCAGGGCAGCGGCGAGCGTCAGCTCGTCGGGAGGCAGCTTGTCGGGAATGCTGGCCCGGCGGTCGCCTTGCTCCAGGAACGGACCGTAACGGCCCACGCGAACGTAGACCTCCGGCTCTCCGGGCGGCTGGCCGATGGGGACGCGGCTGACGTCGCGGGCGTCGATCTCGTCGACCTTGCTGCGGACCTGTTCCTTCAGGCCCGGGTGCTCGCCTCCGAAGTAGAACCGGCGGAGATAATCGAGGTGGCTGAACTCGTTCCGGCTGATGGCGTCCAGCTCGTCTTCCATCTCGGCCGTGAACTGGTAATCGACGAGGTCCGGCAGATGGGACGCCAGGAGTTGCGAGACGGCGAAGGCCGTCCAGGTGGGCACCAGCACGTTGCCCCGCTTCGACTTGAACACGTACTCGCGGGCGAGGATCGTATCGATGATCGAGGCGTAGGTGCTCGGGCGGCCGATGCCCATCTCCTCCAGCGCCCGGGTCAGCGAGGCCTCGCTGTAGCGGTTGGGCGGCTGGGTGGTATGGCTCTTGCACTCGAAGTTGCGCCAATCGAGCGATTGGCCGACTTCGACCCGCGGCAGCATGACCTCGCGCCCAGCCAGTTCGCCCTCCGGATCGTCCGAGCCTTCCACATAGGCGCGAAGATAACCCGGAAAGTCGATGATCTTCCCGCTGGCCTCGAACCGCGCCCCGTCGACCGCGACATGGAGCGTGATCCGCCGGGCCTGGGCGTCGGCCATCTGGCTGGCCACGGTCCGCTTCCAAATCAGGTCGTAAAGCCGGAACTCGTCCGGACTGACCTCGCTGCGGAGGGTCTCGGGGAGGTCGAACGGATGGCCCGCCGGCCGGATCGCCTCGTGCGCCTCCTGGGCATTCTTGACCTTCGTCTGGTACACCCGCGGCTGCGGGCTGAGATACTCGTCGCCGTACTGACCGGCGATGATCTGCCGGGCGGACTGGACCGCCACCGCGGCCAGGCTCGTCGAGTCGGTCCGCATGTAGGTGATGTGCCCGTTCTCGTAGAGGCTCTGGGCCACCTGCATTGTGTGCCGGGCGGTGAAACCGTGCTTCCGATTGGCCTCCTGCTGGAGCGTGCTGGTGGTGAAGGGGGGGTAAGGCCGGGTCGTATAGGGTTTCACGTCCAGGTCGCTAACGCGGCATCCCCTCTGGTCGACCGCGTCGGTAAGCCGCTCGAGCAGCTCGCCCGCTTGCATCTCGTTCAAGAACAGGAAGCCCGGCTCTTTCAGCTTGCCTGTCGCGGGGTCGAAATCGCGGCTGGAGGGGATGGGATGGTCGTCGACCGAGACCAGCACGGCCTCGAAACTTTCGCCGGCGACCGTGGCGAACGTCCCCAGCAGGTCGCAATAGGTGGCCGGGACGAAGGCCATCCGCTGCCGTTCCCGCTCGACGATCAGCCGCACCGCGACGCTCTGGACCCGGCCGGCCGAAAGCCGGGG
>JBEKCP010000172.1:0-9822 GCA_050014815.1 Thermoguttaceae bacterium
GTTGCACAGTCCGAACGTCGCGATCGCCAGTCCGAGGGTGGTCTTCTTGAGAATGCCGCAATGTTTCCAGGTCAAGAGACCGTGGACGAGGGCCGTCCCGGTCAGCCAGGGCATCAGCGATCCGCTCTCGACCGGGTCCCAGTTCCAATAGCCGCCCCAGCCTAGTTCTTCGTAGGCCCACTGAGCCCCCCACAGGATACCGCCGCCGAGCACGAGCCACGCGAAGATCGCCCAAGGGCGGGCCTGGTCCAGCCAGGCGCGGTCCAGGCGGCCGCCGATCAAGGCGGCTGCCGCCACGGCAAACGGGATGCCCCAGGCCGCGTATCCAAGGAACACGATCGGCGGATGAACGAGCATGGCCGGATGCTGCAACAGCGGCGACAGGCCGTCGCCGACCGAGCGGGCCGTCAGTCCCGGCTGCATCGGGTCCGCGGCAAACACCATGACGGCGATAAGGAAACAGCCGTAGGCCATCAACAGGCCGAAGGCCAAATGGACGAGCGGGGCTGCCCCGTTTTCACCCTCGGGACTGCCCCCCTTTTTTCCCTGCTTGCCTGCGATGAACCGGTAAACCACTGCCAGCACAAGGACCAGCCAGGCCCACAAGAGCAGCGATCCGGCCTGCCCGACCCAGAACGCCGAGAGCCGGTAACAGACCGGCAGCAGGGCGTCGGAGTACTGGGCCACGTACTGGAAGCGGAAGTCGTTGAGGAGCAGGGCCCGGACAAGGATGGCGGTTGCCATGCTCAGTGCGGCGACTGCCGTGAAGGCGGCCGCCAGTCCGGTTCTCAGGATCGCGCGGTGAGAGCCCTGCCAGAGTGCCATGCAGGTGAAGGCCGCGTAGCCCGATCCAACCAACGCGATCAACAGACAAAGCTGGCCGAGGGTGGTCATGAGCTACTTCGACTCGTACTTGCTGGCACAGCGGGTCAGGATCTTGTCGCCGCGGAGCAGGCAGGGCGACTCCAGCCGCCCTTCCACCACAACCTCCATCGACCCCGTGAGCGGCTCCGGCAGCAGTCCGGTGCAAACGACGGGCAGGTTGCCCGTGGTCCCCGCCAGAACGAAACTCGCCTGGCGGCGGTCTGCGGCCACCTGGAGCGAATCGGCCGCGATTCTGCCGCTGACGCGAACGCGATGGCCGGCGGCCCGGGCAGTGTTGGCCAGGCACTCGTCCGCCGTCATGTAATACTGCCAACCGCCGGATGCCCCCACGAACGCCATATAGCCGACGACCCCGGCGATCACGGCGCTTGCAATCGCCAGCTTTCTGCCGCTCGTCCAGGCCATGGTTCCTCCGATCCCACTGTGGGTGGGGAACGATAGTGTGCCAGCCAGGGTTTGTCAACGTGACTTCCGGGAAAACCGCTCATTTCGGGGGGGTACAACGGCAGGGAAAACCGGTCTAGCAGGCGGGCCGGGCACCCTCTGGGTGCGATGAGTTGGAGCAGGGCCTTTGCTGTCTGCCCGTGGCCGGCGGTGCGGCCCGGATGGCCGCTGCCCATCAATCCTTGGGGGCCGCTATCCACAGAGCTTCAAGGGTTGGCTGGGCGGCCCGGACGGGGCGAGTACCGGCAGGCTTATCGAATCAACCTCTGCCGGCCCACCGACGCCGCTGGCGGGGGGCTTCGCAGCCTGGCGCGCCGTGCGGATCTGGTCGAACTGTGGCTTGCGGCGCCGCGGAAGAGGGCGGGATCGCTCCAGGTTCAAGAAGAAATCGCACCGGGCCAAACTGAAATTCGGATTGTAATAGGGATCGCCGGCCGCCAGGAACCCCGCCCATCGTTCCAGGAACAGGTTCGCCTCGAACCGGAACTGCTCCTGCTTTTCCGGCGTATCGTCCAGCCCGCGGCTGAGCGACTCGTAATGATAGAGCCGGGCATAAGGGCTCCAGACAATGAGATAGCCCTTGTGGCGGATCCGCATGCACAAATCCACGTCGTTAAAGGCAACCTGGAACTGCTCGTCCAGGCCGCCGACCTCGTGGAACACGTCCCGCCGCACCATCAGGCAAGCGGCGGTTACAGCGGAGACGTTCTGCGTGACGACGAGGCGGGAAAAATAGCCGGGAGATTCCCGCGGCGCGCCGGCATGGGCATGCCCGGCCGCCCCGCCCAGACCCACGATCACGCCGCCGTGTTGGATCGTGCCGTCGGGATAGTACAACTTGGCTCCCACGGCGCCGATTTCCGGCCGCAGCGCGTGGCCGAGCATGCGCTCCAGCCAGTCCTCGTTGATGACCTCGATGTCGTTGTTCAGCAGCAGCAGGACTTCGCCTTGCGCCTGCTCCGCGGCGAAATTATTGATGGCCGAATAATTGAATTCCCATTCCCAACCGATGGTGCGGATGCGGCGGTCCTGTTTCATCCGGTCATAATACTCGAACGTTTCGCGCTGCTGGCTGTTGTTCTCGACCAGCAGGATTTCATAATTCGCGTAGCTGGAGCGGGTAATGGACTGCACGCAGCGATCCAGCGTTTCCGGCATGTCCTTGTTGAGAATGATGATCGAAACCAGGGGCCGCCGCGGCAGATGATAAGTGACCTGATAGGTGCCCGGACAAGTCCCGTCGCCGACTTCCCCGACGTGACCGCAGCGCTGGAGATGTTCTGTCAAGGCCCGTTTGGCCGAGTCGAGGGCGTAGGGTTTGGCCGCCATGCCGCTGGCCGTAGAAGCGGGGTGCATCCTCCAATGGTACAGGACCTGGGGAATGTGCACGATTTGGCGGGCCTTCTCGCCGGCGCGCAATACCAGGTCGTAGTCCGCCGACCCGTCAAACCCCGGTCGCATGCCGCCAACCTCGGTCAGCAGACTCCGGCGGTAGACGGAAAGATGGCAGATATAATTATGACTGCGGAGCGTGTCGGGCGCCCAGGCCGGCTTGAAGTGCGGACATTGCCGCTCGCGGCCGGCTTCATCGATCTTGTCTTCGTCGGAATACAGCAAGTCGGCTTCCGGTTCCTCGTTGATCGCCCGCACCACCTCGAACAACGCGTGGGGCGCCAGGGTATCGTCATGATCCAGAAAGGCAACGAATTCCCCCGCGGCCAAGGCCAGCGCCGCGGTGGAATTGCCGGCGATGCCCCGGTTGTCGCCCAGAAAAGTCGCCTTGATCCGCGGGTCACGGCGACCGGAGTGCCGCAAAAGGCTCTTCACGACATGGTCGTCGCTGCCCCCGTCGGCAATGCACAACTCCCAGTTGGCGTACGTCTGCCGGAGCACCGATTCCAGCATCGCCGTGAGAAACGCAGTCGGCGTGTTGAAAGTGGGGGTAACAATGCTGATGAGCGGCTCGCGCGCAAAATGAATCAGCCTCTGCCGTTGGATCTCGGCCGCTTTCGGCTCGTTGCGATCGATCCAGATGTCATAGGGGTTGCGGGGATCGACGGGAGGAGCGGTCTCGCCCAAGGCGGCGGAGAAGGAGGACATCTTTCGCACGACTTGTCGACAGCACGCCCGCAGGCCCCCGCTTTTCCAAACGCGGTAGGCGGCAGCGCGCAGCCGCGCGGCCTTGCGGCAGCAAGCGCGGATGCCTTCTACCCGGCAAAGGCGATAGCTGCGGATGCCCAGGGTTTTCCAGAGCACTTCGTCCATCGCCGCCAATTCCTTCTCCGGCAGGGATCCTTGTACCTACTACAACGGATCGGCTCATTACGGAACGCGCTTGAGTGACATGAAAGAGGGACGCACAATCCACTGGTTCCAAGTCCTGGCGAGGTGTGGGTTGTGAATGCAACTACTTGTACGGAAAGACGTTATCGGAAAGCTTTGCCGCCCCTTGTCGCGGGGTGTTCCGGGGGGTATGATGGAGGTTTCCCATGCCCCGGAGCCCCCCATGCGCCACGTGCTGTCCGCTTTGGTCCAGAACGTGCCCGGCGTGCTGTCGCACATCTCGGGGATGTTGGCCTCCCGCGGGTACAACATCGACAGCCTCGCAGTGGGGGAGACCGAGGACCCCCAACTGTCGCGGATGACCTTCGTCGTCGTCGGCGACGACAACGTGCTGGAGCAGGTACGCAAGCAACTGGAGAAGATCGTAACGGTAGTCCGGGTGGACGACGTCAGCTCGCAGGACTTCGTGGAGCGGGACATGATGCTGATCAAGGTCTCCGCTCCCGCCGGCCGCCGCGGCGAGATCGCCCAGTTGACCGCCATCTTCCGCGGCCGGATCGTCGACGTGGCCCCGGAGGCGATGATCATCGAGATGTCCGGCCAGGAGAGCAAGATCGAGGCGTTCATCGAGATGATGCGGCCGATGGGGATCATCGAGCTGGTCCGCACCGGGCGGATTGCGATGGTGCGGAGCAGGCAGAACGAGGTAGTGACTAGTGGCCAGTGACTAGTGACTAGTGGCTGGTGGCTGGTGCGTGTGCTTTGCCAGCCACTAGCCACTAACCACCAGCCACCAATTTGACCCAAGGAACTTTCATCATGCCCGCAAAGATGTATTACGACAAAGACGCCGATCTCTCGCTCCTGAAGGGCAAGACGGTGGCCATTCTGGGGTACGGCTCGCAAGGGCACGCCCACGCACAGAACCTCCGCGACAGCGGCGTGAGCGTGATCGTGGCGGAATTGCCGGGCACGCCGAACTACGAGCTGGCGGTCAAGGACGGGTTCACCCCGTTGGCCGCGGCCGACGCCGTCAAAAAGGCCGACCTCGTGACGATCCTCTTGCCCGATGAGCTCCAGGCCGACGTCTTCCGTGCCCAGATTCGCGACAACCTGTCGCCGGGCAACGTGGTGGTGTGCTCGCACGGGTTCAACGTCCACTACGGTCAGTTCGACGTGCCCAAGGGCGTCTCGATCATCCTCGTGGCGCCGAAGGGGCCCGGGCACCTGGTGCGGAGCGAGTTCGTCCGCGGGGCGGGGGTGCCCTGCCTGATCGGCCTGGGGGAAGGCGCCGCCAAGGATGCCTTCGCCATCGGCCTGGCCTACGCCAAGGGCATCGGGGGCACTCGGGCCGGCGTCATCGAGACCACTTTCGCCGAAGAGACCGAAACGGACCTGTTCGGCGAGCAATGCGTCCTCTGCGGCGGCGTCAGCGCCCTGATGAAGGCCGGGTTCGAAACCCTGGTCGAGGCCGGCTACCAGCCCGAAATGGCCTACTTCGAGTGCATCCACGAGATGAAACTGATCGTCGACCTGATCTACCAGGGCGGCCTCAACTACATGCGCTACAGCATCTCGAACACGGCCGAGTACGGCGACTACACCCGCGGTCCGCGACTCATTACCGGCGAGACCAAGGCCGAAATGAAGCGGATCCTGGGGGAGATCCAGGACGGGCGGTTCGCCCGCGAATGGATCCTGGAGAACAAGGCCAACGCCCCCTCGTTCAAGGCCCTGCGGCGCCGCGAGCGGAACCACCTCGTCGAGCAGATCGGCCGCGGACTCCGCCGCCTGATGGCGTGGATCAATGCCAAGGAAGTGTAGGGATTGGGGGATTAAGGGATTTGGGGATTTGGGGATTGGAAAAAGCCCCCCGACTGCGTCGGGGGGGTGCCCGCGTCGCGGGGGTGAAGGTTCGCTGAAATGCAAGACCTGTTTCACGAACTGTCGCCGGGAGACCGGATCGAAGTCGAGCACCTCGTCACGGTCGGCCCGCGGACTTGGACCACCAAGACCGCGGGGACGGTGGTGCGGACCGAGCGGTTCCGCCACGGCCTGCACTTTCAGCGGAACTTCGACGACAAGGTCAAGAGCGACGTGATCCTCCTCCAGCGTCCGGACGGCGAGTTGACCACGGTGGCGATGGACGAGTTCACGACGTTGCGACGCCAATGAAGCCCTCTCCCGAGACCACGTTGTTCCAGTCCCATCCCCGCAGCTACGAGGCGAACCGGTTCGTTTACCCGGTGCTCAGCCGCCGGGCCCACGGACTCTCGATCGGGATCAATCTCAACCCGGAGAAATCGTGCAACTTCGACTGCGTCTATTGCCAGGTCGAGCATTCGACTTGCGGCGGCGCGGCGATGCGGCCGGCGGACCTGCCGCAGTTGGCCGAAGAGTTGGACCAGATGATCGACCTGGTCCTCTCCGGCCGGATCTTCGAGGGCGGCCCGTTGCGGGGCACGCCGGAGCCGCTCCGGCGGCTCAATGATATTGCCCTGAGCGGCGACGGCGAGCCGACCGCCTCGCCGCTTTTCGCAGAGGTGGTGGGGCTCTGCGCCGAGGTCCGCCGCGCCCGCGGGCTCGACCAGGTCAAGATCATCGTCATCACCAACGCCAGCTTGCTGGACCGCGAGCCGGTCCGCCGCGCACTGGCGGTCCTGGACGCCAACCACGGCGAGATCTGGGCGAAGTTGGACGCCGGCAGCGAGGCCTACTATCGCAAGGTGGCCCGGAGCCGCGTCACGTTCCAGCGGATACTGGACAACTTGCGGGAAACGGCTCTCGGGCGGCCCATCGTCATCCAGTCGCTCTTCATGCGGCTTGGCGAGCAACCGCCGCCGGCCGAGGAACAGGAGCTTTACTGCCGGCGGCTCTTGGACATTGTCGCCGGGGGCGGGCGGATCAAGCTGGTGCAGGTCCACACGATTGCCCGGCTCCCCGCCGAGAGTTTCGCTTCGCCGCTGGCCAACGAGGAAGTGGACGCGATGGCCGAGTTGGTCCGCCGCCGCACCGGCCTCCCGGTGGCGGCGTTCTACGGCGGCTAAATGGGTGAACAGTCCTCCGGCCGTTCCCTACTCCGCCTTGGCCCGTTCCTTCTCGAGAACCACGCGGTTGCCCACTTGGTTGTACTCGACGCGCGACATAAAGGCCTTCATCAGCATGATGCCGCGGCCGGAAGTGGCGTGGAGCTTCTCGGGGCAGGTGGGGTCGGGCAGAGTGCCGGGATCGAAGCCCGCCCCCTCGTCGGCGATCTCGATGCGGATTCGGTCGGGCCCGAGGCGGCAGGCAACGTGAATCCGCTTCCGGTGATCGAGGCGGTTGCCGTGCCGAAGGGCGTTGACCAGGGCCTCCTCCATCGCCAGGTGGATGCTGAAGATATCGTGCTGGAGCCAGTGCTCGGCCTCAAGCTGGGTGAGCACGTCATTGAGCACCCGCCGGGCAGCCGCGACCTCGGTGGGAATCGCCTGGTCATAACGCCAAGTCCATTGCTCGGACATCGAAGCCACTTGCTGCGAACTCGTTTAGCGGGCGGGCTTGCCCGCCGCGGAACTTTGCGGAAAACGAAATGCTGCAACGCGGCGGGCGAGCCCGCCCGCTAAACCGTGTCCGGGTTGCTAAAAAGTGGCGAGGGCATCCGCCTCGTCGTCCTTGATGTCGAAGAGCCGGTTGAGCTTCGTGATGGTGAAGACCTCGTAGATCTCCGGCCGGATGTTCGACAGTTTCAAGACGCCGCCTTGGGCCTTTACCTTCTTGTCCAACGTGATCAGCTTTCCCAGGGCCGCGCTGGAAAGGAAATCGACCGTCGAGAAATTCAAGAGGAGCTTGTCTCGCTTCTCCGCGTCAATCAGTTGAAACATCTCGGCGCCCCACTCCTGGATGTTGATGTCCTCGACGATCTTCCGGTCGCGAAAGCGAACGATGGTCACCTCGCCAACTTCGGTCACGTCCAGTCGCCGGTATCCGGCCATGGTGTAAGGCTCCTCAATCGGGAAACGGAGATCTCGCATCGCGACGCGTGAAGACCCCTCCCATGCTATCTGGCAAACTTGGGGGGGTCAAGGGATCGCCGCTTGCGGCTTCGCACCTCGTCTTGGCAGTGCCGGTTGCCTTTGGTCAACGCGTTGCCGCCGTGCCACGCGGCGACCGGTGAACTTGCCGTGGCCCTGCCCGGAGGCAGTGTTTCGCAACCCGTGACGCACAAAGTACTTATGGCGGCATTGCGAGGAAAGGGGCCCGGCCGGGCACGTCGTTTGCCTCTACCCCTGGCCAGGCACCTTTTGATCCCCCTCACGCAAGGCGGCATCGCCGTGAAACGCTCCTCCTGGATCGCCCTGGGTTGCGGACTCGCGACGGCACTGGCGGGCTGCTGGGGCCCCCTGGCCGCCGCGGCACCGCCCGAGCTGCAATCGCCCGCGGGAACGACCGGCGGGCCGGCCCCCGTCGTCGTCCACGTTCGCAGCGGCCGGAGCTTCTCGGGAAATCTCGCCTCTCGAACGGATGCCCGGCGGCTTTGGCTCCAGTCCGGTGGGGGTGCAGTCACGGTGCTTCGTCCCATCGACTGGGATTGCGTGACGGGGGTTTCCATTGTCGGCCAGGAATTTTCGGGCGAAGAACTCCATCGCCTGGTCCGCGAGATCCGCCAGCGCATGCCCGCCGCGGAAATTGTGGCCTCGACGCATTGGACCGTGATTGACCCCGGCGAAACCGCTTCGGCCGGCAAAGTCCGGCCGGCCGCACGGCCCGTCCGCCACCTGGCGATCGACGCCGAGGTGGGCGGTTGGAGCGATACGGCCGACCCGGACGGGCTGATCCTTGAGGTCCGGCCCGTCGATGCCGCCGGACGCCTGGTCGCGGTCCATGGGATGCTTGAGGTGGATTTGGCGAGTTGGCGGACGGGCGTCACCCCGGACCCGCAGCCTTTCTTCACCGTAGCGCGATGGACACAAACCGTCCGGCCGGAGGACTTCGGTCCCGGCGGGGCGATCTACCACCTCCCGTTCCAGAACGTGCGGCCCGATTTCGACCTGGAGGTCGCGTCGCGTGGGGCAGTACACGTCCGGCTCGGGGTTGCCGGACAAGGGACTTTCGACGCGACCCAGAGCAGCATTCGGATCAGGCCCCACAGCATCGTGCGGGACAATCTCCAGCAGGCGACGGGGCACCGATTCCTTCCGCAAGAGCGGACCAGCGACGGGCGGCATTAGGCTCGGCGGATCCCCTTGTCGAACTCAGGCCGATCCAGTTGCGCTCGCCGCTGGGCGGGGACGGTTCGGGGCAGATCGTGGTGAGCGCCGATGCCCCGCTGGCCGGATTGACGGCCGCGTGCAGCGATCTGACCGGTCCCGAGGGGGCGAAGATTTCCGCCGGCGCCCTGCGAGTTCGCTATCCGCAAAACGGCGGCGCCTACGTCAGGCACCTCAACCCCTTCGACGCCCTGACGGATCAACCGATGGCCGACGCCAAATTGCAGCCGGTCTGGCTGACCGCGACGGTCTCGGCCGGCGCCAGGCCGGGTACGTACACGGGCACGCTCTCCCTGAGCGGCCCGACGACCATCAAGGTTCCCGTGGAGCTGACCGTCTATGGCTGGTCATTGCCGGACACCAAACAGTGGAAGACCAAGACGTCATTTTTTCAATCGCCCGAGAACCTGGCGAAGTACTACAAGGTGCCGCTCTGGTCGGATGCGCATTTCAAGTTAATCGAACAATCCCTGGTCCTGCAAGGGAAGTTGGGGGACAAGGTGGCCCACGTGCTGGCCGTCGGCGCCGATACCGGCAATGCTTCGCTGGGCGCCGAGACCATGGTGCTCTTCAAGCGCCAGGGGAACCAGGTAACGCCCGATTTCACCGCGGTGGAGCGCTACCTGAGACTCTACAAGCAGCACGTGGGCGATCCCGTCGCCGTGATTCTGCACGTGTGGACGATCCACGTGGATTGGTACAATCCCAAGAGGGACCGATCCGTGATGGTCACGTTCCGCACGGGAGACAAACTGGAGCGCGGCACGCTTCCGCCTTATGAAGACCCGGCCATTGCCGGCGTGTGGGATGAAGTCGTAGCCGGGATGAAACGCACGATGACGAGTCTGGGCTGGCCGGAAAGCGCCCTGCAATTCGGCATGTCGGAGGATTCGCAACCGAGCAAGCAGACGGCCGCCTTCTTCGTGAAACATTTCCCCGACATCAAATGGGCGCTCATATCCCA
>JBEKCP010000173.1:0-9787 GCA_050014815.1 Thermoguttaceae bacterium
CCAAGCCGCCCCGGCGCCGCAAGCCGCGCTAGCGCAGCGTCGGTCGTCGAGCGACGGGTGGCACGCCCTGAAAGGGCGTGGTTGGACGGCTCGCCACGCCCTTTCAGGGCGTGCCACCCATCCGTCAAACCGCCGTTCACACAGCGTTAGCTGCCGCACGTGGCGTTCTTGCGTCCATCCGGCGTTACTCTTATACTGACGCGATCGTCTGCTGGGGAGTATTGTTTAGAAACATAGTGAGGATCGTTCATGCCAGCCCTTGTGCCTGCTCATGGCGGTCTTGCGGAGCCGGTGTGCCGGACCGTGGGACCCGAGGAAATCGCTCCGTTTACCGCTCATGCCCAGACCCTTCCCCGAGTGCCCGTTTCCGACGCCGATTTGTCGACCGTGTATCGGCTGGGCGACGGGGGACTCAGCCCGTTGGTGGGCCCGATGGACCGCGCCACGTACGAGCGGGTCCTGGACGAGTCGCTGATCGAGCATGGCGGGCGCAGCTACGCGTGGACGATTCCCATCGCCTTGCCGGTGACGGCCGAGCTGGCGGCGGGGCTCGAGGTCGGCCGGGAAGTGGCGCTGGTGAACTCCTCCGCGCGGATCGTGGCGACGCTCCGCCTCACGGACATCTATCCTTGGGACAAAGATCGCTACCTTCGCTCGGTCTATCTGACCGATCGGACGGATCACCCGGGCGGCGACATGGTCTTGATCGGCGATGCCGGGAAGACGCACCTCTTGGGCGGCGAGATTCGGGTCCTGCCGCAGCCGAAGCATCCGCGGTTCGGGAAGTACGTACTGACGCCGCGCGAGGTTCGCGCCCTGCTGGAGTCGAAGGGCTGGCAGCGAGTCGTCGCCTTCCAGACCCGCAATCCCTTGCACCGGGCGCACGAGTACGCGTTGGTGTACGGGCTGGAGACGCTGCTCCGGGCCGGGCACAACGCGGGCGCCTGCCTGAATCCCCTGATCGGCGAGACGAAGGGGGACGACGTCGACGCGGACGTCCGCATGCACACCTACGAGGCCCTGATCGCCGACCGCGCGCTGGGCGACGGCGACAGCGATCCCGCGCTGTGGCGAGCCCGGGGCGAGTCGCTGCCCGACCGCGTTCTGCTCTTGGGACTGGACATCAAGATGTTCTACGGGGGGCCGAAGGAGGCGGTGATGCACGCGATCTACCGCCAGAACTTCGGTTTTTCGGACCTCATCATCGGGCGCAAGCACGCCGATGCCCCGTACCACGACGGCACGCCCATCTGGGGCGATTTCGACGCCCAGACGATCTTCGATCAACTCGAGGGCGACTTGAAGATCCGGCCGTTGCGGGTCGGGTTCGCCGCCTATTACCCGTCGATCAACCGCGTCGATCTCATGGAGAACCACCCGGACGAGAAGCCGCTTTTCATTTCGGGCAAGGAGGTGCGGAAGGCCCTGGTGGAAGGGCGCCCGGTCGATCCGCGAATCATGCGGCAGACGACGGCCGCCATTCTCCGCGCCGCCATGGCGGGACGGGCGTGAAGGATGAAGGAGGAAGGATGAAGGATGAAGGATGAAGGAAAGCACGAAACTCGAAGCTCGAAACCCTAAACAAATCCAAAATCCAAAATCCAGAATCCAAAATCGGTGAGCGCCGCCGGGCGCTGCGGCTGGCCTATTGGAACGGCGGCCTCTGGGCCATCGGCAACGGCCTGGCCGGCAGCCAGTTGGTCGTTTACCTGGCCATGGAGTTCGATGCCCGGCAGATCGGCCTGGGGATCGCCCTGCTCTTGGCCGCTCCGCACCTGGTGGGCGTGTTGCGGCTGGCGGCCCCGGCCCTGATCGGCCGGCTGGCCGACCGCAAGCGATTCTGCATCGTGGCCTACCTCGCCAGCGGCGCGGTGTTGGCGGCCCTGCCGCTGGTTGCAGCGCCCGGCCGGCTGCCCTCGGCCGGTGCATCCCTCGCCGCCCTGGTGACGCTCTGGTGCGCGTATCACCTGCTGGAGTACTTCGGCACGGTGGCCCTGTGGTCGTGGCTTGCCGATCTCGTGCCGCAGGCCGTCCGCGGTCGATTCCTGGGCCATCGCGAGCGGTGGATGGCCTTGGGCCGGGCCGGCTCGATGCTGGCCGGCGCCGCGCTCTTGGCGGCGTGGCAACGGGGCCGGCCCGACGATCCGCTATGGATCGGTTACGCCGTCACGGCGGCGTCCGGGGCGGTGCTCATGCTGGCGGCCGTGATCCCGTTGGGACGGATGGCCGCCGTGGCCGCACAAGAGACCCGGCACGCCGCGATCTCGCTCGGCGCCCTCCTGGCCCCCTGGCGAGACCGGCGGTTGTTGGGGCTGTTGGCATTCCAGTGCTGGCTCTCCTTCTTCAACGGCCTCCTCCAGGCGCCGCAGAACTTCTACCCGAAGGACGTTCTACAATTGAGCTTGCCGTGGATGCTGTGCCTCGGGGTCGGTCTTCGAGCGGGACAGTGGCTGGTGGGGCCCGGCGTCGGCAAGGCGGCCGACCGGGCCGGCAATCGACTGCTGATCGCGATCAGCGCACTGGTGATCGCCCAGGGGCCGCTGTTCTACTTCCTGGCCACGCCGCTGGAGCCCTGGTGGATCATCGGGGCCTGGGCGTGCTGGATCGCCTGGGTCGGGTTGAACGTGGGGCTGCCTAACCTGCTCTTGGCGTTCTCGCCGCGCCGGGCCGACACGCCCTACATCGCCGTCTGGCTGGCCACGGCAGGGCTCTGCCACGGCCTGAGCACGATTGCCGGCGGCTCGCTCCTCGACCACTTCCGCCAAAGCACGTTCGTTTGGCTCGGCGCGCCGATCGGCTATTGCCAAGCCGCTTTTCTTTGCGGATCCATCCTCCAGGGCTTGGGCGTGTTGCTGTTGCTGGCGGTGATGCTGCCACAATGGCAGCGGCCGGCCTGCCAGAAATCCGGGAAGGCGGGGAAAGGCACCGGTTTCTTCTCTTGGCAGGCAGGCCGGGAATGACGTAAGATATTCAGTGGACGGCACTTGTTTTGCTTGTGGGGGTCTCGGGCAAGAAGCGACCCTATTGGTACTGAAATTGCACCGGGAAGTGATAGGGGGTTTGGTGAAACTGAGGATACCTTGGCCATGGCAGCGAGCGTTCCATCTCTGCTGATCACCGACGACGACCCGGGCTTCCGGGAAACGCTCCGGGGGGTCTTCGCCCCGCGGGGCTTCCGCACGCTCGTGGCCGGCGACGGGGAAGAGGCCCTCCACATTGTCCACACCGAGGAGGTCCACCTGCTCCTGTTGGATGTCCACATGCCGAAGCTGACCGGCCTGGAGACGCTCCGGTTGGTCAAGCAGTTCAAGGCCATGCTGCCGTGCATCCTGCTGTCGGCCCATTGGGACGACCGGCTTATCGACGAGGCCCGGTCCGCCCAGGCCTTCTTGATCCTGCCCAAGCCGATCACGCTCCGGGAGATCACCGGGGCGGTCTGTGAGGCGTTGGAGCGGGTGTATCACTGGGAGGGGCTAGGGACGAGGGGTGCGGGGTGAGGGACTTGGGGATTGAGGGCCCGGGGACATCTTCCTCACGATCTGACTGATGCGGTGCTCGCCCTGCAAGGTGCAACTTGCTTCAGGCCAGCGCGTCCAGTTCCTCAACCAGCCGGCCAAATTGATTGAGTGCCGAGTCCACCGCGGCGGGCTGCTCCATGTCCACGCCCGCCGCACGGAGCAGGTCCAACGGGTCCTTCGAGCAGCCCCCCTTGAGGAAGTTCAAGTAGTCTTCCAGCTCCTGCCGGCCGCCGCGGGTGACGCGATCCACCAGCGCCATGGCCGCCGACATGCCCGTGGCGTACTTGTACACGTAGAACGCCCGGTAGAAGTGCGGGATCCGCAGGCATTCGAGGTCCAACTCGGGGTCCAAGTTGAACTCGGGGCCGAAGTAGACCGCCAGCAGGTCGTGGTATATCTGCTTCAGGCGTTCGAGCGTGAGCGGCTCGCCCGCCTCGGCTGTCTGGTGAGCGATCCGCTCGAACTCGGCGAACATGGTCTGGCGGAAGATGGTGGCCCGCATCGCGTCGATCTGGCGGTTGACGAGGAAGGCCCGCTGGGCGTCGTCGCGGGCGTTTTCCATGAGGTGCCTGGCCAGGAGTTGCTCGTTCAGCGTGCTGGCCACCTCGGCGACGAAGATGACGTAGTTGTAGTAGGCGTAGGGCTGGGTCTTCGCCGAGAGGTAGCTGTGCATCGAGTGGCCCGCCTCGTGGGCCAGGGTGAAGACGTGGTCCAGCACGTCGCTCTGGTAATTCATGAGGATGTAGGGATTGCCGTCGTAGGAGCCGGCGCTGAAGGCGCCGCTCTGCTTTCCGCGGTTCTCGTAGCGGTCGCACCAGCGGCCGCGGAGTCCCCGCTCCAGCGCGCCGCCGTAGTGGCTGCCCAACGGCTCCAGGGCCGCCAGCACCGTGGCGACCGCCTGGTCCCAGGTCTGCCGCCGCTGGAGGTCGGCCAGGATGGGCACGTAGGTGTCGTAGTGATGGATTTCCCGCAGCCGCATCTTCCGCCGCCGAACGTCGTAATAGCGGTGGAGGGCCGGCAGGTGCCGGTGGACCGAGGCAATCAGGTTGTCATAGACGGCCAGCGGCACATGGTCGGGAAACAGGGCCGCCTCCAGGGCGCTCGGGTGATTGCGGGCCCGGGCATAGTAAATGTCGCGCTGGACGGAACCGCCGAGCGTGGCGGCCAGCGAGTGGGCGTGCCCGTCGTAAACACGGTAGTATTGGTGAAACGCCTTGCGGCGGACGTTGCGATCGGGCGAGTGCAGCAGCGTGCTGAATGCAGCATGGGTCAGTTCGACCGGCCGGCCTCGGTCGTCCCGGACGCGGCCGAACTTCAAGTCGGCGTCGTTGAGCTGGCGGAAGACCTGGCTCGTGGCCTCGGCCATCTCGGTCTGCATCGCCAGTAGCTTCTCTTCCTTCTTGCCGAGCGTGTGGGGCTTGAACCGCAGGAGCCGCTCCAGGAGCAGCCGGTAAGGGGTCAAACGGTCCGACGCCAGCAGCCGCTCCATCGCGGCCGCGGGTATGGCCAGGATCTCGGGGCGAATGAAGCTGGCGGCCTGGGCTGCCCGGCTGGCGGCATTCAGGTATCGGCCCTGCATCCGCTGGTAGCGGCTCTCGCCGAGGTCTTCCGCCGCCTTCAGAAACGCGTAGGTGCCCAGCCGCTCGCCCGCCCGATCGAAATCCAGGTCGAACTGGAGGCACTCGGCCAAGGCCTCCGGGCGGTGCGAGAGCGTGCCCTGGAAGGCGGCGTACCGCGCGATCCGCTTCTCCCATTGGGCAAAGGCATTCTCCCATGCCTCGTCGTCCGCCAGCAGGCTGGACAGGTCCCAGGTGTTTTCGGGCTTAACCTTGCCGCGCGGCGGGATTTGGCGCGATTTCTTCATGGTCGTGCCATGCTCAGGGTAATCGTCGGCTTCTTTTGCATACCGCCTCCAATACGCATTCTGTTCACCTCCGGTAGAGGCCGTGGGCGCGGATGTACTGCTCGACGGCGCTCGGGGTGCGGTAGCGGATGCTCTGCCCCGCGGCGACCCGGCGGCGGAGGTCGGTGCCGTTCAGGCCGATCTCGGGCATTTCAACCTGGTGCCGCCGCATCTGGTCGATCTGCTCCTGCGACGCCAGGCCGGCCAGGGCGTCGAAGTCGGGCGGACCCTCACCCGACCGCCGCACCGCCACGGGAATCGCCAGCTCGCAGATCCGTGCCGGAAGCCGCCACCGGGGCAAGTCGCGGAGCATGTCGGCCCCCAAAAGGAAGAACAGAACTCGCCCGGGATCTTCCTCGTGGAAGTGGGCGAGCGTGTCGGCCGTGTAATTGAGCCCCCCCCGATCCGCCTCGTAGCGGCAGACGGAAAACGCCTCGTTGCCCGACACCGCCAACTCGAGCATCTCGATTCGCACCGCGGCGGGGGTAAGGTCCTCCCGCTGTTTGTGCGGCGGCACGGCGGCGGGCAGGAACCAGACGGCATCCAGGGAGCACTGCTCCCGGCAGCACTCCGCCAACAGGAGGTGCCCGTAGTGGACCGGATCGAACGTCCCGCCAAGAATGCCCAGTCGCATGGATGACCTTGAATCGCTCCGCTAGGGGTGGGATATTGGGGGCAGCCGTGCGAAGCCGCAAGCGGCTAATCCCTAATCCCCAATCCCTAATCCCTAATCCCTCTTCTTCCCCCCGAGTCTACCCTTTTCATGTCCAACCGGCAACGTAGTCTTTTCGGGCCCGAGCCCGAGCCGTGGGAGGCCGACGACCAGTCGGAGCAGTTGGTCGCCACGGTCGTGCTCCCGACGGGCCCGTCGCAGGAGTTCGACTACGCAGTGCCGGACTCTCTGCGAGGGCAGATCGAGCCTGGCCGGCGGGTCCGGGTGCCGCTGGGGAGATCCAACCGCCGGGTCATCGGTTACTGCGTGCGGCTGGCCAGCCGCACGGCCCAGGACCGGCCCAGGAACCTGAAGCCGCTCTCCGAGGTGATCGACCGCCGGAGTCTGCTGTCGCCCGCCATGCTCCGCCTCACGCAATGGATCGCCGACTATTATCTCTGCACTTGGGGACAAGTGCTGGAGACGGTCGTGCCGGCGGGGGTTCGCAGCCAGGCGGGCACGCGAGCCGTCGCGCTCCTTTCGATGGATCCGAAGGGGGCCGCCCGACTGGCGGCGGGCGACCTGCCCGAAAAGCAGCGTGCGGTCCTGGAAGTCCTCCTGGCGGCGAAGCAGCCGCTCTCCCCCGGCGATCTGGCCCGGGCGGCGAGGTGCAAGGCGGGCCCCATCGCGGCCCTCCGCCGTAGCGGTCTCGTGCGGACCAAGACCGTCCGCATGCCCACGATTCCGCAGGCTCATCCGGCAGCCGCCCTGGAAGCACCGCACGTTCTCAATCCCGATCAGCAGAAAGCCCTGGCTGCGGTCCTCGACGCCCTCCGCTCGCGCTCCCACCAAACCATCCTGCTCCACGGAGTGACAGGCAGCGGCAAGACGGAGGTCTACCTGCAGGCGATCCGCGAGGTGGTGGATTACGGGCGGCAGGCGATTGTGCTGGTGCCGGAGATCAGCTTGACGCCGCAGACAGTCGAGCGGTTCCGGTTGCGGTTCGGCGGCGTGGCGGTGCTGCACAGTCGCCTGACCGACGCCCAGCGGCACTGGCATTGGCAGCGGATCGCCGACGGCGAGGTGTCGGTCGTGGTGGGCGCCCGCAGCGCCGTCTTCGCCCCTACGCCGCACCTTGGGCTGATCGTGCTGGACGAGGAGCACGAGACGTCGTTCAAGCAGGAGACGGCGCCGCGGTATCACGCGCGGGAGGTCGCCCGCGCGCGGGCGGCCGCGGAGAAGGTGCCGCTGGTGCTGGGCTCGGCGACGCCGTCGCTGGAGAGTTGGTCGCGGGCCCAGCGCGGGGAGTACCGTCTGCTGGAAATGCCCCGCCGCGTATTGGGCCGCCCCATGCCCGCGGTGGGCACGATCGACCTTCGTACCCAGGGGCCCCGGCACGGCCGCTACGGCGCCATCGGCCGCCAATTGCACCAGGCCATGGCCGCGGCGCTGGAGGATGGGGGCCAGGTGATCCTGTTGCTCAACCGCCGCGGCTTCTCGACCCACATCCAGTGCCCCCGCTGCGGTCAGGTCATGCGGTGCCCTCATTGCGACATCGCTCTGACCCACCACCGGACCGACGAGACGGCCCTATGCCACTACTGCGATTACCGCGTGGCGGCCCCGGCGGCGTGTCCGGCCTGCGAGTTTCCGGGCATTCGCTACAGCGGCCTGGGCACGCAGCAGCTCGAGGCGGAAGTGCGGGCCCGGTTCCCCAACGCGGCCTGCCTCCGCATGGACACCGACACGATGCGGCGTCCCGGCAGCCACCAGCGGGCCTTCAGCGATTTTCGCTCGGGAAAGGTCCGGATCCTGCTGGGCACGCAGATGATTGCCAAGGGGTTGGACTTCCCCGATGTTACGCTGGTCGGGGTGATCCAGGCCGACACGGCACTGCACCTGCCCGACTTCCGCGCCGCCGAGCGGACGTTCCACCTGATCACGCAGGTGGCCGGGCGGACGGGCCGGGGGCCGCGGGGGGGCCGGGTCCTGGTGCAGACGCTCAATCCGGACCACCCGGCGATTCGCGCGGCCGCGCGGCACGATTTCGCGGCGTTTGCCGCTCACGAGATGCCGATCCGCCAGATGTACCAATACCCGCCCTTTGCCGCCATGATCCGGCTGGTGATCCGCGGCAAGGTGGAGGAGGCGGCGGGCAAGTTCGCCGCGGACCTGGCCGGGCGGCTCTCTGCCGCCCTGGAGGCGCGCGGGGCTGCGGCACGGGTGTTGGGCGCCGCCCCCGCACCGCTGGCGCGGCTCCGCGGCTACTACCGTTTTCAGATCCAGATCCAGGGCCCCGACGGCGAGAAGCTCCGCGCCGCCGTGCGGCAGGTCGCCGCCGACACCCCGCGGAGCGACGACGTGCAGTGGATCGCCGACGTGGACCCGGTGGATATGCTGTAGGAAGGCGGAGGAGACAGGGAGACAGGGAGACAAGGAGACAAGGAGACAGGGAGACAGGGAGACAAGGAAATAGGGAGGTAGGGAGATGCGGATGCCACGAAATGCTCCGTGTCTCCCTGTCTCCTTGTCTCCCTGTCTGTTCCCCCTCCCCCCTTCGGGGCCTTGCCAAGTCGGCGGGGTAACGTAGGCTTCTAAGTGAAAGAAGCTTCCCGAGGAAAAGGAGGAACCCCATGAGTAGCGACAACACGCGGCATGATCGCGACCCCATCGAGGGGTGTGATGGCAGCCCAACAGCCGCGGCGGACCCCGCGGCCGATATCTCGTCGGCAACGGAGGCCCTGCGGCGGGCCAAGGCCGAACTGCGAAAGGCCCAGGAAGTGTACGAGGACATTCGCCGACGGGCCGCTCAGCGGGTCGAGGCGGTCCGCAAGACGACCGTGGGCGAATTGCTCGACGGCACGATGGGCCTGATCAAGAAGCATCCCGGCCCAGGCCTGCTCGCGGCGGCGGCGACCGGCTTTTTTCTCGGCCGCTGGCTGAAGCGGTAGCATGAATACACGCCCCCCACGGGATCACCGTCAATTGCGGCTCCGGATTGCCCGGCTGCGACGCCGCGTTGATCGGCGACTACAGGCGGTGGGGAACCAGGGGCGGGAACTTGTCTCGTGGCGGACGCTGGTGCGGCGCTACCCCGGTTACGCGGCGATGGCCGCGGCGGGTGCGGGACTGTGCCTCTCGGCCGCCCTGCGGCGCGGCCGGCTGGTCCGCTGGCTGGGAGGGCGCCTTGTCCGCGAGGCGATCGACCGGGTCGCCGGACAACTCTGGCAAGATGTTCGGACGATCTGGGACGAGGTCGGGGACCCGCCGGGCGACCGCGGGCCAAGCAAGGGAGGCGGCCGTGCGTCAACCTGATCGACCGCTCTTGTCCGAGGTCCGCCGCGAACTGGGCCGCTTGGCCGCAGACGTGCGGGAGTTCGGCGCGCTCCGCTGGGAATTGGCTCGGCGGGAGGCCCTTGCGGATGTGCGGGCGGTCCGGCGGCTGGCGGTAGCGGCCGCAGTGGCCGCGGCAATGGCGCTTTGTGTATTGCCGCTGTTGGCCGTCGCGGCGGCGTGGTGGCTCGACGGCCGGCTGGGCGTCCCGTTCCTGGCCTGGCTCTTGATCTGGGCTGCGATTGTCTCAGCGGCAGCCGCGACCGTCGGCCTTCTGGCATGGCGCCGCTTCCGCCGGGAATTCACCGGGCTCGCGGAAACGCTCGAAGAGGTCCGCGAGGATCTCGTCTGGCTCCAGGAATGGACCGAGCGGCTCGAGAA
>JBEKCP010000174.1:0-9770 GCA_050014815.1 Thermoguttaceae bacterium
ATCGTCAGCACGCAGCCGATCCGGTGGACCGCGTCGGGGTACATCGGGAGTTGTGCGGGCGGGGCCGCGAACTCCAGCAACTGGCCGCCCGCGACGGGCGTCGGCGGGCCGATCACCAGCGCCTGGCCCGTGCTCAACAGCTCGCGGGCGCCCAGCGTTTCGTGGCCGTAGATCCCCTCGCCGAGGCCAATGTGGACGGCCGAGGCCTGATTCATCGAGCCGCGGAAGACGATCCTCGCGGCCTGGTCGGTCAACTTCTCGGGCGGATCGAACGCCTCGTCCACCCGTTGGCCCAGCCTCGCTTCGCGGCCCGCGTGGCCCGTCAGCACGACAAAGGCCACCGCGATCATCGCGAACATGGCCAACAGGCCGAGGATGACCAACAGCAGCACCCCACGGCGGTTGTGCGTGCGTCTAACTCTCATCTCGGTCCCTCCTCGTTTCCGCTCTCAAACTGCCCTTGGCCCGTCAAGCACGAAATCCGAATATCGAAATCCGAAACAAACCCAAGACGACAAGCACGAAATCCGAATATCGAAATCCGAAACAAACCCAAGACGACAAGCACGAAATCCGAATATCGAAATCCGAAACAAATCCAAAATCAGAAAGTCAAATGTTCCAAATGTCTTGGTTTTTGTCATTCGTATTTTGTGATTTCGAATTTGTTTCGTATTTCGTATTTCGATATTCGGATTTCCTTCACTGCTGCCACGCCGGATCCTGGTCCAGCTCCACCGTGGTCGAATACGCCCCAATCACGCTCTGCCCCATGGCGATCACGTAGTCCGGCTTACTGGGATCGGTCGTCACCAACCAATCGGGGCCCGCAAGCGTCAGGCTCTGGACATAATTGGGCGCGGGGCCGAGATCGCTGATGGCCAGGACGCGATACCAACAGCAAAGGCCCGAGGAACTGCTGTACAAGGCCACCCAATCGTTCGCCTTGACCCGGATGCCCAGTGTTGCAGAGCCGGGCGCATCGTTGATCGGGCCGCCAAGCTGGATGCTCCCGCCGCCCAAGGCGAGGCCGCCGGAGACATCCAGAAAACCGCTTGTCGGCACCTGGACGGCCCGCTCGGCCGTGAAATCGCGCTTGTAGCAGACGACGACGGTCACGCCGAACCGCATGGGATCGCTCGTCTGCATGACCGAAAGGAACCACGAATAGTCGCCGCTGTTGTTCACGGTCGCGCCGGGGTTATTCGGATCGGGATACGCGGGGATGTAGGATCGGCCGAACGGCTTGCGCGGCGACGAGTTGTCCTGCTCGGGAAACGCGACGATCAAGTCGTCCGGCGAAACGAAGATCGCTTGCGGGTTAATCGCCTTGCCGTTGGCGTCCGTCGCGATCGCAATGCGGGGGAGGGTCGTGCCGGCCACCGTGCCGGGCGCGGAGTTGGCGACGCCCAGCGGGTCGATGACGAACGACAGGAGACCCGAGCTGGGAGCGGCCGACCAGTACCGCGAGTCGAGCATTCGCCGGACCTTGACGTCGCGGAGTGCGGCCCGGCCGCAATCGCCCGAGCGATCGGCCTTGACCGCCTCGAGGATCGTGAAGCTCCCGACGGGCAGGAGCGCGGCCAGTCCCAGCATGCCCACCGAGAGGACGAAGACCGAGATGAGCACTTCCATGAGGCTGACGCCGCGGCGGGAGAAAGGATTTTGGATTTTGGATTTTGGATTTTGGATTCGGGCACCATGCGCAGCATGGTCGTGGGGATTGGATTGCAACCTGCAATCTGCAATTTGAAATCCAAAATCTAAAATCCAAAATCTAAAATCCATAACCCGTCCCGCCTCTCCCCGCTAATCCTCAAATCCAAAATCGAAAATCCAAAATCTAAAATCCCTCACCTTCCCGCCATCGCGTCCGACTGCCGGGCAAAGCTGCGGCTCTGGAAGAGATTGGCGGCGCCGACCGCGGCCATGTCGGTCGTGACGATCAGGCCGGTGACCGGGTTGACGGCGACCCAGAGATTCGTCTGGTCGTCGAGATTCGTCTGGCCCGGCGCCATGCCGACCTTCTCGACCTTGCCGACCAGGAGATAGATCGGCGCCGGCGCGAACGCATAGTTGTTCGCGTAGCAAATGCGATCGACCGATCCGCTGGGCGAGAACAAGATCGTGACCGGCGACGTGTCCGAGCCCCAGTTCGAGGCGGTTCCGCCGGACAGCGAATCGGGGCCGGAGCACGCCAGGTCCACCACCGCCGGCGACGGCAGTTGCAAGGCCGAGGCGGCCGACTTGACCGGCCGCCGCAGGATCTCGTAGGGCACCCCCGGCGAGCCACCGTTCCACGGAAGGTTCTGTACCTGATCGACAGTGCCCGCCAGCGAGCCGCTGCCGACGCTCGTGATCGTGTACCACGGGCCCTGGTAGTTGAACTGGATCTGGTCGTTGACGTGGACGATGTTGTTGTCGAAACCGGAATTGAACGTCGCCTGGACCTGGGCGGTCCCGCCGCTCAACGACGTTAACGTGACGGAGGCGACGGCCCCAATGCTGTCGCCGCCGTAGGGGGCGGGCGTCTCGACCTGCGTGAGCGTCATCGAGCACTGGGGATTGGCGGGCAGCCGCTCGATCATGACGCCGCAGGGCCGCCCGGTGGCCATGGCCAGTTGCCGCGCCGAGTTGAGATAGAGGTGTACCGCCCGGGACGCCTCCCGCGTCCGCGCCTGGTCCATCCCGGACGGCAGCCGCTGGAGCGCCGCGCTGGCCAAAATCATCAGCACGGTCAGGACGACCAGGAGCTCGATGAGCGTGATCCCGCGCCGGCGCGGGCGGGGACGGGAGGATATTTCACGCAAAGGCGCAAAGGCGCAAAGCCACAAAGGAAAGCACGAGGGGTTGCTTTGCCACTTTGCGCCTTTGCGCCTTTGCGTGAAATATCCGCCGTTTCGTGCGGGAATACAATCTGAGATTTCAGATTTGGGATTCGAAATCTGAGATTTGAAACCTGAGACTTGAAGTCCGAAATCCAAAATCCAAAATCCAAAATCCAAAATCCGTCTCATGGCGTCACTTCTGTTCCATGTGGTGGTTCGTGATCGGGAAGCCGGACGTAACGAGCCCGGCGCTTTGGTCGTTTTGGCACGGATTAAGCCAGCCCTGCGGCTTGTTGTTCGGGTCGCTCGGGTTGTCGTAGAGGCCGAAACTGATCCCGTAATTGTCGGTACCGTTGCCGTTCTTTCCGATCACGCCCGCGAAAATGAGCGGAAACAGTTGGTAGGCGCTTGAATCGACGCCCCGGGGGTCCAGCGGGTCGTGATGGTTGATCGGGTCCGCGATCTGGATGTCGGAACACGCAACGCCGCCCGCCACCGGCGTCCCCGCCAGGGTCTGCGAGAAGCCCGGCGCCCAGCGGAAGAAGCTGATCGGCCGGCCCCAGCCGTCGATGAACGAGAGGAGCCCGTCGCCATCGACGTCGGCGATCTCGTCCTGGCTGAACAGCGCCTTGTTCTGCGGATTGCCCATGGTCACGATCATGTAAAGGCACTTGGCCCGCTGGTGGTCCGACGGCGCGAACGTCATTTTCAGCCGGTAGAGCCGGTGGAGGGCCGGCTCCGGCAACTTCAGCGAAGAACCCACCCCCGCCAGGCTTCCCACGTCGACCTGGCTCTGGCCGATGTCCCCCGAGACGTCCTGGACATACCCCTCGGGCATCTCCATGCGCATGAGGTCGCGGATTGCGTACATCCGCAGCGCGGCCGCGGTCTTCGGCGCGAGGCCGGTGAAGCTGATCGGCAGCCGCCGCGTCCGGTACAACTCGTACTTCTGCATGATAATGTCGTTGATCTTGGCGATGGTGGCCTTGGTGTGGGCCATCCGGGCCGCCTCCCGCGTCCGCTGCAAGGCCGCCAGCGAAATCCCCGCCAGCATGGCGATAATCACCACCACCACCAGGAGCTCGATGAGCGTGAAGCCGGGGCGGGGGGAGGGATTTTGGATTTTTGATTTTGGATTTTGGATTGGGGATTGGGGATTGGGTTGCAACCTGCAATCTGCAATTTGAAATCCAAAATCTAAAATCCAAAATCTAAAATCCATAATCCGTCCCACCTCTCACGCTAATCCCCAGTCGCCAATCCAAAATCCAAAATCTAAAATCCAAAATCCCTCTCCCCCCTCACGGCATGTCGCTTTCCACCTTCGCCCTGCTGGTGAAGTTGGTGATGTCGTCGTACGTGTTCTGGCCGTAGTTGTCGCCCTTGGGATAGTGCGGCGATCCGCCGGTGCTGGCCGAGTACAGGCCGTCGAGGCCGGGACACATCAACTGGAACGACTGCGGATTGACCCAGGTGGCGCCCGACGGGTCGGCCGCCACGTCGACGTAGGGCTGCGCGTTGTTGAACGTCCCCGTATAGGCGGCGGCCACGGCCTTGAAATAGACGTGGGGCTGCGGCGCGGTGCCGGCCGCGGGCGGCGCGGTCGTGGGCGTCGTCAGGTCGTTCTGGGGATAGTAAACGTAGAGGCCGGCGCCGGAGCCCGGCCCGACCCGGGTCCGGTCGAAATTGAAGAACGGCCCGATGCGGTTGGTGTTGGTGCTGGCGTCGAACGGGTTGAGCGGGTTGGAGCTGAAGCCGATGAAATTGCCGCTGGTGGGATCCTTCATCCCGCCGAGCCAGAAGACCAGGGCCTCGGCAGGCGTGGTGGGCGGGGTCGGCACCGCGCCCGAGTACCGCGGGAAGGCCCGGCGAACGCACTGTTGCCAGTCGGCCGGATTCAAGGTGTCGGGCGGATACTGGCCGCCGAAAAGCTGGTTCCGCGCCTGCTCCAGCGCCAGCTCCAATTGCTTGATCTCGGACTTCATTCGCCAGTTGCGGACGGCATTCCGCACCGGCACGGCCGCGGCCAGCAACAGTCCCGCCAGGACGCCGATGATCACGACCACCATGAGGATCTCGACCAGGGTGAAACCGCGTCGACGGTGGGGGATTTTGGATTTTGGATTTTGGATTTTGGATTCGGGCGCAATGCGCAGCATGGTCGCGGGGAATGGATTGCAAGTTGGGCACGACCGCTGGCATGGTGCCCGATTGCAAACTGCAAATTGCACGCGGTTGTCGGAGACTCCCGTTTTCATATTTCGCTCCTTCATGGTTCGTTCAGGGCCGCCATGGCAAGCCGCAAGCGGCCAATCCAAAATCCCCAATCTAAAATCCAAAATCCCTTCCTACTTCCCGCCGCCGCTCAAGTTGGAAATCAGGGCGATCAGCGGCATGAACAGGGCGATCACGATAAAGCCGACCATGCCGCCCAGGATGATGATCAACAAGGGTTCCATCAGCCGGGTCAGGCTCTCGGTCAAGACGGCCACTTCCTCGTCGTAATTGTCGGCCACCTTGTAGAGCATGGTATCCAACTCGCCGGTCTCCTCGCCGACGTCGACCATGTTGACGACCATGTCGTCCACGACGCGCTGCCGCATGCGGGTCATGTAGAGCAGCGCGAAGATCGGCGCGCCCACCCCGGCGAAAAGGGCCCCGATAAAGACCCAGAAGAACAGGGCCATCGGGTGGAACCTGGTCTTCGAGTATTCCTTCAGCGGCTTGGCGATGGACTCGCCCTCGCGGATCGACTCGTAGACCTTGCCGTACATGCCCTCGAACATGGCGTTCCCGGAGGTCTCGCGGGTGATGTGCAGGGCCTCGAGGATGGGCACGCCGCTGGCCACCAGGGTGCCCAGCGTCCGCGTGGTCCGGGCGACGATGTTCTTCTCGATCAACTGGCCGAAGATCGGCACCTTCAGGACGAACAGGTCCCAGCCCATCCGGCCGGGCGCGAACTTCCGCAAGAGCTTGACGAACAGCCAGAGCCCGATCGGGATGGCGGGAATGAGGTAATAGTTACGTCCCACCCAGTTCGAGGCCCAGATCAGGGCCAGGGTCATGTCGGGGAGCTTCGTGCCGAAGTCCTTGAAGATCTTCTCGAACTGCGGCACGATCTTCAGCATGATGAAGGTCAGGATGAGGACCGCGAAGAGGATGACGAAGACGGGGTAGATCATGGCGCCTTTGACCTTGCGCATCAGGGCCTGGGAGCGCTCCTGGAACTCGGCGAGCCGCTTGAGGATGACTTCGAGCGCGCCGCCGGCCTCGCCCGCCTTGATCATGTTGACGTAGAGGCGGTTGAACGCCTTGGGCGACTTGCCCATGGCCTCGGAGAGCGTGGCGCCGCTCTCGATTTCCTCGCAGACGTCGATGAGGCAGTTTTTCATGGCGCCCGGCTTCGACTGCTGTTCGAGGATTTTCAGGCTCCGCAGGATCGGCAGGCCGGCGTCCTGGAGGATGGCCAGTTGGCGGGTGAAGGTGGTGAGGGTCTTCTGGCTGACGCCGCCCAGCGCGAAGGTCTTGCCTTTCTTCTGGGCGACCTTCTTCTCCCCGGCGCCCTTGCGGCCCTTCTTGACGGAGATCTTCGTCACGAAGTAGCCCATCTGCCGGATCGTGGCCTGGGCCTCGTCCTGGCTGGCGGCCTCGACGACGTCGCGGATCTCCTGCCCGGAGGCATCCATCGCTTCAAATTGAAATGTCGGCATGATATGGCTCCGAAACAATCGCGGCAAACCCCCCGGACGCAGTCCGGGGGCTTTCGCTAATCCCAACCCCCTAAATCCCTAAATCCCCAAATCCCTAAATCCCCTAATCCCTATTCGTGTACCGTCTCGCGAACGACTTCCTCGATGGTCGTCTGGCCGGAGTAGACTTTCTCCAGGCCGGCGACCCGCAACGACCGCATGCCCGTCTGCAACGCCAGGTCGCGGATCTGCTCGGTCGAGGCGTTGCGGTTGATCAGCTCGCGGATCTGGTCGTTGATCACCAAGAGCTCGAAGAGGCCGTTGCGGCCCCTGAACCCCGTGTTGTTGCACGCCCCGCAGCCTCGCCCCCGGTAGAACTTCTTGTCCAGCACGTCGTCGGGCGTGAGGTCGAGCATGGCGAGCGTCTCGGTGCTGGGCATGGTCTGCTCGCGGCAGTCCTTGCAGATTTTCCGCACGAGCCGCTGGGCCAGCACCGCCTCCATGGTCGCGGTGATGAGGAAGGGCGGCACGCCCATGTCCCGCAGCCGCGTGATCGTGTTGGCCGCGTCGTTGGTGTGCAGCGTGCTGAAGACCATGTGGCCGGTCAGCGAGGCCTGCACCGCGATCTCGGCCGTCTCCAGGTCGCGGATCTCGCCCACCAGGATCTTGTCCGGGTCCTGCCGCAAGATCGAGCGGAGGCACTGGGCGAACGTGTTGCCGATCGCCGCGTCGATGGGGATCTGGATGATGCCGTCGATCTCGTACTCGACGGGGTCCTCGGTGGTAATCAACTTGTCCTCGATCACGTTGAGCTCGTTCAGGGCCCCGTAGAGCGTGGTGGTCTTGCCGGAGCCCGTCGGCCCGGTCACCAGCACGATGCCGTTGGGCTTGCGGATGATCTCGCGGAAGTTGGCCAGCGTGACGGCGTCCATGCCGATGGTGGCCAGGTCGAGCATGACCACCGACCGGTCCAACACCCGCATGACCACGCTCTCGCCGAACATGGTCGGCAGGACGCTGATGCGGAGATCGACGGGGTGCCCGCCCACCGTCAGCCGGATGCGGCCGTCCTGCGGCAATCTCCGCTCGGCGATGTCGAGGTTGGCCATGACCTTGATCCGCGTGGTGATGGCGAAGGCCAGGTGCCGCGGCGGCGGCACCATCTCGTAGAGCACCCCGTCGGCCCGGATCCGGATCTTGAACTCGTTCTCGAACGGCTCGAAGTGCAAGTCGCTGGCGTGGTCCTTGATGGCCAACAGGAGCACCATGTTCAGCAACTTCCGCACGGGGGCGCTGTCGGCCAGGGCCTCGACGCTCGTGAGGTCCAGCGCGCCGTCCTTCGTGAGGGCCTCCGCCGCGGCGGCCAGCGCACTGTCCTGCTCCATGTCGGCGATCAACGTCTCGACGCTCTCCCCGCCCGCCGCATAGTAGCGGTCCAGCGCCCTCGTGATGTCCTTCTCCGTGGCCACCACCGCCCGGATGTCGTAGCCCAGGAAGCTCCGCAACTCGTCGATAATCGACAACTTCTGCGGATCGCACATGGCGATCGTCAGCGTGTTCTCCTTGAAACTGATGGGGATGATGCGGTAGAGCTGGGCCATCGGCTGGGTGATGTGGGCCAGGACGTCCGACGGCACGACCACGTCCGCCAGGCTGATCACCTGCATCCCCATCTGCTCGGCCAGCCCCTGCGCCAACTGGTCGTCCGACACCAGGCCCATGCTGATGGCGATCTGCCCGAACAACTCGCCGGGCCGCTGCTGCTGCTCCTCCAGGACCTGCTCGAGCCGCTGCTCCGGGAGGAACCCCAGGTCCACCAGGATTTGTCCGATCCGCCTCAGCGCCATGACTCATACCCCCGTTGAAAAACGCCGGCACCCCCCGGACGCAGTCCGGGGGCTTTTCTAATCCCTAATCCCTAATCCCTCATACTGGCGCCCGCCCCTTCTGGTCCTCCTCGTCCTCGAAAATGCCGCGCTCGGCCCTGGCGATCCGCATCGCCAGGTCGTCCGGGTTGTTGGCCCGGAACAGGATCTCCTTCTTCTCGACAATCCCCTGCTTCCAGAGACGGAACATGTGATCGTCCAGCAGTTGCATCCCGAGCTTCTGGCCGGTCTGGATCGACGAGGTGATCCGGTAGGTCTTGTTCTCGCGGATCAGGTTGGCGATGGCCGGCGTCACGACGAGCATCTCGTAGGCCGCCACGCGGCCGCCGCCGATCTTCGGCATCAGCGTCTGCGAGACGATGCCGATAACCGACGTGGACAACTGGACGCGGATCTGCTCCTGCTGGTTGGTCGGAAACACGTCGATGATGCGGTTGACCGTCCCCTGGGCGCCGGTGGTGTGCAGGGTGCCGAACACGACGTGGCCGGTTTCCGCGGCCGTGATCGCCGCCTCGATGGTCTCCAGGTCCCGCATCTCGCCGACAAGGATCACGTCGGGGTCCTGCCGCAACGCCCGGCGGATGGCCTCGGCAAACGTGGGCACGTCCACGCCGATCTCCCGCTGGTCGATCGACGACTTCGCGTGCTGGAAGTAGAACTCGATGGGGTCTTCGATGGTGATGATGTGGTGGTCGATGTTCTGGTTCAGATAATCGACCATGGCCGCCAGCGTGGTCGTCTTGCCGGAGCCGGTCGGCCCCGTGACCAGGATCAGCCCCCGGGGGCGCATGATCAGGTCCTTCAGCACCGGCGGCGTGCCCAGGTCCGTGAAGTTCAGCAACTTGACCGGGATCTGCCGCAGGACCATCGCCACGTGGCCCTTCTGCTTGTAGATCGAGACGCGGAACCGGGCCATGTCGCCGAAGGCGAACCCGAAGTCGCTCCCCCCAACCTCCTGGAGTTCCCGCTGACACCGGTCCGGGGCAATGCTCTTCATCAACGCCGCCGTGTCCTCCGGCTCAAGGACCTTCGTCTCCAGCCGCTTCAGGCGGCCGTCGATCCGCAAGACCGGCGGCTGACCGACCGTCAGGTGCAAATCGCTGGCCTTCCGCTTGACCACCGTATGCAACAGTTTGTCGATCAGGATAGTGCCCATGACGAACCGCTCTCAACGAGACGAACCGGAAAGAGGGGAGAGGAAGGACTTGCGCGCCCCGCCCGTCGCCGGGCACCGACCAAAGATCGGACCGGCCGAAGGTCGGGCACCAACCGAAGGTTGGTCGCGGCAAATTGCCCCTGTTCCCTTGTTTCCGCCCGAGAATTCGGAAGGAGAAACCGTTCTAGCGCCTTGTGCTGTTGCCCTTCAG